>JAPXME010000013.1:0-18263 GCA_033809185.1 Clostridiaceae bacterium | reverse complement strand
AGGCTAAATATATTTTGATTTCTCCCCGGAAGGCCCGTAGGGTCATTGACCTAATCCGGGGGAAGGATGTAGCTGAAGCCTTGGCTATTCTGCAGTTCACTCCTCATAAGGCAACTGCGCCTGTGAGTAAAGTACTGAAATCAGCTATAGCTAACGCTGAGCACAATTATGACTTAAACACTGATAATTTATATGTTAAAGAAGCCTATGTGGATGCCGGCCCTTCTTATAAGAGGATTAAAGCCCGGGCCCAAGGTAGGGCTGATGTAATTAAAAAGCGCACCAGCCATATTACAGTCGTTGTGACCGAAAAGAAGGAGGGGAATAAATAGTGGGTCAGAAGGTACATCCGAAGGGTATGAGAGTTGGCATTATTCGCGACTGGGAAAGTAACTGGTACGCTGACAAAAACTATGCTGAACTCCTTCACGAAGATATTAAAATTCGTAAATACATCAAGAAAAATCTGTTTCAGGCCGGAATCTCCGGTGTCCAAATAGAAAGAGCTGCTAATAGGATTAAAATTTCGATCCATACTGCTAAACCAGGTATTGTTATTGGCCGTGGTGGTTCAGAAGTAGAAGCTTTAAGAAAGGAACTGGAGAGGTTGACCGGTAAAAAGGTCAGCGTTAACATCATTGAAATTAAGAAACCGGAATTAGATGCAACATTAGTAGCTGAAGGTATTGCAGCACAGCTAGTTAGAAGAGTTGCATTCCGTAGAGCCATGAAGCAGGCTGTTTCTCGTACAATGAGATTAGGCGCACAGGGTATAAAGATTTCCTGCTCTGGTCGTTTAGGCGGGGCAGAAATTGCTAGAACAGAATGGTACAGTGAAGGGAAGGTTCCCTTGCATACCCTAAGAGCTGATATAGATTATGGATTCGCCGAGGCGGATACAACCTATGGTAAAATCGGCGTTAAGGTTTGGATTTATAAAGGAGAAATACTTCCTGAATTAAAAAACAGGAAGGAGGAGAAGACGAATGCTGGTTCCTAAAAGAACAAAATTCCGTCGTCCTCACCGCAAGGGCGGTATGAAGGGTAAAGCAACCAGAGGAACTAAAGTAGCCTATGGTGAGTTCGGTTTACAAGCCCTCGAGGCCGGCTGGATTACTAACAGGCAGATAGAGGCAGCCCGTGTTGCGATGACTCGTTATATTAAGAGGGGCGGTAAAGTCTGGATAAAAATATTCCCTGACAAGCCAATTACAGCTAAACCTGCTGAGACACGTATGGGTAGCGGTAAAGGTTCCCCGGAATATTGGGTGGCAGTTGTTAAACCCGGCCGTGTCATGTTTGAGATCGCAGAGGTTAGCGAAGAGGTTGCCCGCGAGGCTTTACGTTTAGCCGCACATAAGCTGCCCATCAAAACAAAATTTGTTAAACGAGATGAAATGGGTGGTGAAGCAAGTGAAAGCTAGTAATTTACGTGAGCTGAATACAGAAGAACTGGAAAGCAAAATAAACGAACTAAAAGGCGAACTGTTTAATCTGCGCTTCCAACTTGCCACTGGTCAATTAGAAAATACTATGCGGATCAAAGAAGTTAAGAAAAACATTGCCCGCACACAGACAGTACTGAGAGAAAGACAACTGAGAGAGGCTCAAGGCTAATAAGAGTGTAGGTAAAGCTTTGCAAATGTGAGCTAAGAGCCTAGCTTAATTGATTTTTGTACGAACTCGTATTGAAAGGCAAAGGAGGTAGCGTTTTGGATAGAAAAATTCCCAAGAGTAAAGTTGGTATTGTAGTTAGTGACAAAATGGATAAGACGGTAGTAGTAGCAATTGATGACTACAAAAAACACCCCGTTTATAAAAAAATCATGAAGGTCACTAAGAAATATAAAGCTCACGATGAAGAGAATGTTTGCAGAGTGGGCGATAAGGTAAGAATTATGGAGACCCGTCCTTTAAGTAAGGATAAGCATTGGCGGGTTGAAACTATTATTGAGAAAGCACCGGTATTGTAATCTTCAGCACAAGCCCCTGAAAGGAGG
Organism: Clostridiaceae bacterium; assembly: GCA_033809185.1. GTDB lineage: Bacteria > Bacillota > Peptococcia > DRI-13 > JAPXME01 > JAPXME01. The sequence goes on along the minus strand of JAPXME010000013.1, from coordinate 16,263 downwards.
TTCGCAGTATGATACAACAAGAAAGTAGACTAAGGGTGGCAGATAACACAGGCGCTAAAGAGATCTTATGTATTCGTCCTCTGGGCGGCTCTGTTAGAAGGTATGCTTCCTTAGGCGATGTTATAATTGCTACTGTTAAAGAAGCAACACCCGGCGGCGTTGTAAAAAGAGGCGATATTGTAAAAGCTGTGGTGGTTAGAACTAAATTTGCGGTAAGAAGAGCTGATGGCTCCTATATCCGCTTTGATGAGAATGCTGCAGTTATAATCAAGGACGATAAAAGCCCCAGGGGAACCCGTATTTTCGGACCTGTAGCTCGGGAATTGCGGGAAAAGGAATTCGTTAAGATTTTATCCCTGGCACCGGAGGTACTTTAGAGGCATAGGCCCACACCAATTAAGGCACGGGGACACAGCTGCCAAGAATAAGACAGGTTATAAAGGTTAGTAACATCCCCGTTGAAAGTATTGAAAAGCTCAGCTTACGAGGATTAAAGACGTATGTTCTTAGCAAGCAGGAAAGCTGGCGGAGGTGATTTTATGAAGAAGACTGCTACTAAACAAAAAATTCATGTCAAAAAAGGTGACATGGTTCAGGTTATAAGCGGAAAAGACAAAGGCAAAAAGGGTAAAGTCTTAAGTGTTATTCCCAGTAAAGGTAGGGTTATAGTTGAAGGTGTGAATATGATTAAGCGGCACAGCAAACCTTCCCAAGCAAATCCTCAGGGTGGAATAATCGAAAGAGAAGCTCCCATTGCCAGTTCAAATGTGATGATCTTTTGCCCTAAGTGCAAGGCACCGGTAAGAATCAATAAGAAGATATTGGCCGACGGTCAGAAGTTCAGAGTCTGTAATAAATGCGGTGAAGAACTAGATTAAGTGGTGGCAAAAAGGGAGGTTTAAAAATTGGGTCTCTTAAAGGAAAAATACGTTAATGATGTTACTCCTGCTTTAATGCAGAAGTTTAACTATAAGAATGTAATGCAAGTTCCTAAGCTCGAAAAGGTAGTAATTAATATTGGACTGGGTGAGGCTGCACAGAATCCTAAAGTTCTTGACGGAGCAGTAGCCGATCTGATAGCAATTACAGGTCAGAAACCTGTAATAACCAAAGCCAAGAAGTCTATAGCCGCCTTCAAGCTACGGGAAGGTAATAGTATCGGGGTTAAAGTTACATTACGCGGCGAAAAGATGGATGACTTTGTAACTAAGTTCCTCAATGTTTCTTTACCTAGAGTTCGGGACTTTCGCGGAGTTTCGCCTAAATCCTTTGATGGTCGCGGGAATTATACCCTAGGCATCAAAGACCAATTGATATTCCCAGAAATCGAATACGATAAGGTCGATCAACTTCGAGGGATGGATATCACTTTCGTGACAACTGCTAAAACCGATGAAGAAGCCAAAGAGCTGCTTCAGCTTTTAGGAATGCCCTTCGCCGAAAGATAGTAAGTCAATTGCAAAGGAGGGAATGTAGTGGCAAAGAAGTCTATGATTGTAAAACAACAACGAGAGCCTAAGTTTAAGGTGAGAAAGTATAATCGCTGCAAGATCTGTGGCCGTCCCCATGCTTACATGAGGAAGTTTGGAATGTGTCGTATCTGCTTCCGTGAGCTGGCTTACGAAGGGCAGATCCCAGGTGTTACTAAAGCCAGTTGGTAGGTGATTTTTTAAGAGGAAGGGGGTCATTTAGATATGGTGATGACTGATCCAATTGCGGACTTTTTAACAAGAATTCGTAATGCCAATTCTGTAAACCATGAGAAGGTTGAAATACCGGCATCTAAACTTAAGAAAACCATTGCTGAAATCTTAAAAGACGAGGGTTTCATCAAGGATGTAGAATATATTGAAGACGGAAAACAAGGTGTCTTGAGATTGTACCTAAAGTATGGTGCCAACAAACAGAAGGTTATTACTGGAATAAAACGTATCAGCAAGCCTGGTCTGCGTGTATATGCAGGCAAAGATGAAGTACCAAAAGTTCTAGGTGGTCTTGGAATAGCTATTATTTCGACTTCACACGGAGTAATGACTGATAAGGACGCCAGAAAACAAGGTCTAGGTGGCGAGGTAATTTGCTACGTTTGGTAGCAACGGCTATTATTACACGGTATTCCTTAGAATAGGAGGTGCACAAATGTCAAGAATAGGGAAAATGCCTATCACTGTACCGGCAGGGGTAGATGTCAAACTCGACGGTAATACGATTACCGTTAAGGGACCTAAAGGGCAGTTGACTAGAGAACTGCATCAAGATATAAAAGTTGAACTGAATGACGGCGTCATTACAGTGACTCGTCCTAGTGATGAGAAAGAACATAGATCCTTACACGGCCTAACCAGGAGTTTAATTAACAATATGGTTATAGGAGTAACTACTGGTTACGAGAAAACCTTGGAATTGGTTGGCGTTGGTTATAGAGCTAGTAAGCAGGGTAATAAGCTGGTGTTAGCTGTTGGTTACTCTCACCCAATTGAGATTGAACCAGAACAAGGTTTGGAGATCGAAGTACCTGCTCCAAATAAGATTATTGTTAAAGGTGCCGACAAAGAAAAAGTAGGTATGTTGGCTGCTAATATTCGTGCTCATAGAGAACCAGAGTCTTATAAGGGCAAGGGTATCAAATATGAAAATGAAGTAATCCGTCGTAAGGTCGGTAAGACAGGTGCGAAAAAATAGATAATTAATTGATCGGCAGAACCCGCTATAGAAAGGAGTGAAGTTAGGTTGATAAAAAAGACTGATCGCAAGAAAAATCGTCAGAAGAAACATCTGAGGATCAGACAACGGATCTCCGGCACTCCAGAATGCCCAAGATTGGCAGTCTGCAGGAGCTTGAATCATATTTATGCTCAAATCGTCGATGATACTAAAGGAGTTACTTTAGTTTCTGCTTCAACCCTTGATGGTGAACTAAAAAATGATCTTGCAAACAGCGGAAATATCGAGGCCGCCAATAAGGTAGGTCAACTGGTTGCAAAGAGGGCTTTAGAAAAAGGCATTCGCAGTGTAGTTTTCGACCGCGGTGGTAACATCTATCATGGCCGGATCAAGGCTTTGGCTGATGGAGCCAGAGAAGCGGGCTTAGAGTTCTAAATAAAGCGCCAAAGGAGGGAAAAGAATGGCAAGAGTAGAGTCCAACACTACTGAATTAACGGAAAAAGTCGTTTATATAAACCGTGTTGCTAAGGTGGTAAAGGGCGGACGTCGTTTCAGTTTCAGTGCCTTAATTGTTGTCGGCGATGGCAACGGACGGGTAGGAGCTGGAATGGGTAAAGCTACTGAGGTACCAGAGGCAATACGGAAAGGTATAGAAGATGCCAAGAAAAATATGATCGAGATTCCTATTGTAGGCACGACAATTCCCCACCAAATCGAGGGTCGTTTTGGTGCAGGTAAGGTATTTATGAAGCCTGCTGCTGAAGGTACAGGCGTAATTGCTGGTGGACCAGTGCGGGCGGTATTGGAAGCTGCCGGGATCAGAGATATTCTTACAAAATCCCTGGGTTCCAATAACCCTAATAATGTAGTAAGAGCCACTATCGAAGGACTAAAGAGCCTGAAAAGGGCAGAAGAGGTAGCCAAAATGCGTGGCAAGTCCGTAGAAGAGCTCTTAGGTTAGGAGGTCAACTATGGCTAAGCTTAAGATTACGCTAATTAAGAGCGTTATTGGCTCTGATGATGTGGTAAGGGCTAATGTGAAGTCTTTAGGACTTCATAAAATTAATGATACGGTAATCCAAGAGGATACACCGGATATTCGTGGCAAAATCAACAAGGTTCAACACTTGGTAACAGTAGAAGAACAAGCATAATTCCAAATTCAAAGGAGGTGCAGCACTTGAAACTCCATGAGTTAAAACCTGCTGAAGGTTCACGGCGTGATGTGGTTAGAAAGGGGCGGGGCCCCGGTTCCGGACTAGGAAAAACCGCAGGTCGTGGTCATAAAGGTCAGAAATCACGGTCAGGTGGAGGTAAGGGTCCATATTTTGAAGGTGGTCAGACACCCTTGCAACGTCGTTTGCCGAAACGTGGTTTTAAGAATATCCTCAGGAAAGAATATGTCGTGATTAACGTCAGTCAACTGGAGAAACGTTTTGAGACTGGGACTGTCATAACCCCCGAGTTATTAGTAGAATCGGGACTAGTCAAGAATGTCAGAGATGGCATTAGAATTCTTGGCAACGGAGATCTCAGCAAAGCCTTCACTGTAAAAGCACAAGGCTTCTCCAAAACGGCTATAGAGAAAATTACCGCTGCCGGCGGACAAGTAGAGGTGATCTAGGTGTTGGGTGTTTTGAGTAGTGCCTGGAAAGTGGCTGATCTGCGCCGGAAACTTATTTTTACGTTTTTGATGCTTCTTGTCTTTAGAATCGGCATTTTTATTCCGGTTCCCGGCATAGATAAAGCTGTAATTAGAGATTTAATTGCTCAGGGCCAGCTTTTAGGATTCTTTAATATTATGTCCGGTGGTGCCTTTGAGAACTTTTCAATATTCGCTATGTCCATAACGCCTTATATTAACGCCTCGATTATCATCAACTTGCTCACAGTAGTAATTCCCTATTTTGAAAGACTGTCCAAGGAAGGTCCTGACGGCAGAAAGAAAATAGGTGAATACACTCGTTATGGCGCTGTAATCTTGGGAGCTGTTCAGGCTCTAGGAATATCTATCGGTCTGCGCAGTGCTGTCATCAACCCTGGAGTGGGGTCAACTTTGATTATTATCATCACTTTGACGGCAGGTACTGCTTTCCTAATGTGGTTAGGCGAACTAATCACAGAAAAAGGGATTGGTAACGGAATATCTTTACTTATTTTTGCCGGTATTGTCTCCCGTATCCCTTCCGGTATAATTACTATTTCTCAGTACTTGAGAGCCGGGACAACCAACATTTTTGTTATTCTGCTTTTCGTAGTAGTAGCTGTGCTGGTTATTATGGCTGTTATTGCTGTCAATGAGGGAGAACGGAAGATCAATGTACAGTACGCAAAAAGGGTTGTGGGGCGCAAAGTGTATGGTGGTCAGAGCACCCATATCCCGATTAAAGTCAATCAGGCCGGTGTAATTCCAGTTATCTTTGCAGTTTCCATCCTAACATTTCCTAGTACTATTGCTTCCTGGTTCCCAAATAATCAGGTTGCTGCTTGGATAGCAAAAAACATGACTTTTGAATCAGTATGGTATAACTTGATATATGTATTGTTAATAATTTTCTTTACCTATTTCTATACGGCGATTTCCTTTAATCCAAATGATATTGCCGATAATCTCAAAAAATATGGCGGTTTCATTCCTGGACTAAGACCAGGTCGTCCTACCGCTGAGCACATTCAAAGAATAAGCGGCAGAATTACTTTAGCCGGTGCAATCTTTCTAGCTCTCATTGCTGTGTTCCCCAGTTTGCTGATGAAATTGACTAAGCTGCCCCTTTATTTCGGAGGCACTAGTCTACTAATCTTGGTTGGTGTAGCCATAGAAACCATGAAGCAGCTGGAGTCCAACCTCCTAATGAGACACTACCAAGGATTCTTGAAGTAAGAACAAAAAAGGGGGGCAAAAAGATGAGATTAATCCTTGTGGGACCACCGGGGGCCGGTAAAGGTACCCAGGCAGAAGTCCTCATTACAAAGCTCGCCATTCCTCATATCTCCACTGGGGATATGTTTCGTCAAGCAATTAAAGATCAAACCCCTTTGGGAATTGAAGCTAAAGGATATATGGATGCTGGCAAGCTAGTGCCAGATAGCGTAACTATTGGTCTGGTTAAAGAGCGGCTGGCCCAAGCGGATTGTGCAAACGGGTTCCTTTTAGACGGGTTTCCCCGGACTATACCTCAGGCAGATGCCCTGGAAGCTACTCTCAATGAGTTAGGGGTTAAATTAGACGGGGTAATCAACATTGATGTGGACCGTAAGGAACTAATGGCACGTCTGACTGGACGTCGTGTTTGCTCAGCCTGTGGAGCAACCTATCATATTACTGCTAATCCTTCCAAGGCAGGGGATAAATGCGATAAATGCCAAGGGGAGTTAATTCAGCGCAGTGATGATACTGAGGCTACAGTAGGCAAAAGATTAAGCGTCTATGACGAGCAAACAGCTCCACTAGTAGATTATTACGAGAAAAAAGGGCTTCTCCTTAATATTGATGGCAGTCAGTCTGTAGGAGAAGTAACCCGCGAAATATTAAAATCTCTAGGAAGGGATAGTCAATGATTATCCTTAAGTCTGAACGGGAGCTGCAATATCTCTACGATGCTGGACAGATTGTAGCTCAAGCGCACCATGAGGTTGCTAAGGCAGTGAAGCCTGGGGTTACAACCTTAGAATTGGATCAAGTAGCAGAAGAGTACATCACTCGTTGTCAAGCCGTGCCTACATTCAAGGGTTATAACGGTTTTCCCGGCAGTATCTGTGCCTCAATAAATGAAGAGGTTGTGCATGGAATACCTAGTGGGTTAAGGCAGGTAAAATCTGGTGATATTATTAGTATTGATATCGGAGCTACTTTTAACGGTTATGTAGGTGATGCTGCTGTTACCTTACCTGTCGGGGAGATTGATGACGAAGTTCAGCGCTTGCTAGATGTGACTGAAGAAGCTCTTTACAGAGGTATTGATAAGGCCCGAGTGGATAATAGACTCCAGGATATTTCTTATGCTATCCAAAGTCATGTAGAAGAAAACGGTTTTTCCGTTGTGCGTGATTATGTAGGGCATGGTATTGGCCAGAGTATGCATGAAGCACCTCAGATTCCCAATTTCGGCAAACCCGGAAGAGGTCCTCGGTTAAAGGCGGGTATGACACTAGCAATAGAACCTATGGTTAACATTGGGACTTATGAGGTGGAAACCCTCCAGGATGACTGGACGGTAGTTACTAAAGATAGAAAACAATCTGCCCATTTTGAACATAGTGTGGCGATTACCGAAAAGGGCCCCTGGATATTAACCAAGTAGTATTGTCAGTAATAAAAACTGACAAGTTATGCTAACCGTGGTAAAATTAAATTTAGCGCAAAATTATTGCCGAATGTAGTTTGAGGATAACAAAGGAGGTCAGAAACCATGTCCAAACAGGATGTCATTGAAGTAGAAGGTACCGTAGTGGAACCGTTACCAAATGCAATGTTCCAAGTGGAATTGGCTAATGGCCATAAAGTATTAGCCCATGTTTCGGGTAAGATTAGAATGAATTTTATCCGCATTCTGCCGGGGGATCGGGTCACTGTAGAACTTTCACCATATGACCTGACCCGGGGGCGGATTACTTACCGCTATAAGTAGACCTCGGCGAGAGGAGGAAGTTAATATGAAAGTAAGAGCTTCAGTAAAAAAGATTTGTGAAAAATGTAAGATTATTAAGCGCAAAGGCCGGGTAATGGTTATTTGTGAAAACCCTAAGCATAAACAAAAACAAGGCTAAACGGCAGGCCTGTTAGGATAGATGCCTGACCGTAACTTAATTGCACTAGCCCATTAAGTATTTCATGAGAGTAATTTATAAATATTTTGCGGCTGCTGTAAATTATTTAAAGAAATATAGAATTATGGGCGGTATATTTTTGATTATTGAATTCAAGGAGGTGTGCAAATGGCAAGGATAGCAGGTGTTGACTTGCCTCGCGACAAGCGAGTTGAGATTGGCTTGACATACATTTATGGAATAGGCAGGCCAACGTCCCAACAGATCATCGCCAAATGTGGAATTAACCCTGATACAAGAGTACGGGATTTAACTGATGATGAAGTTGCCAAACTACGTGAAGCAATTGAGAAGGAACATAAAGTAGAAGGTGACCTAAGACGTGAAGTTTCCTTGAATATTAAACGTCTAATGGAAATTGGATGTTATCGTGGAGTACGTCATCGTCGTGGTCTACCAGTGCGGGGACAAAGAACCAAAACTAATGCCAGAACCCGCAAAGGACCTTCTAAAACAGTAGGAGCAAAAAGGAAGTAAAAGGGGTGAATAAAGATGGCCAAAAGAACCACTACGCGTGTTAAACGTCGTGAGCGGAAAAATATTGAGCATGGTGTAGCCCATATTCAATCAACTTTTAATAATACTATCGTTACTATTACTGATACGAACGGTAATGCTATATCTTGGTCTAGTAGTGGATCATTAGGTTTCAAGGGATCCAGAAAAAGCACCCCTTACGCCGCGCAGATGGCTGCCGAGGCAGCAGCAAAGGCTGCTATGGAGCACGGCTTGCGGGAAGTGGAATGCTTTGTTAAAGGACCCGGTTCAGGGCGGGAGGCCGCCATCCGTTCCTTACAAGCCAGCGGGCTTGAGGTGAGTGTAATTAGAGATGTTACTCCAATTCCTCATAATGGGTGTCGTCCACCTAAGCGTAGAAGAGTATAAAGGAGGTGCCTAGTTTTGGCGAGATATACAGGACCTGTTTGTAGACTGTGTCGCCGTGAGGGTATTAAACTCTACCTCAAGGGTGACCGTTGTTATACAGACAAGTGTGGAATAGACAGAAGATCATATCCTCCCGGGCAGCATGGCCAAGGGCGGAAAAAGACATCCGAATACGGTCTGCAGTTACGTGAAAAACAAAAGGCCCGTCGGATTTATGGTATACTGGAAAAACAATTTGCATCATATTTTGATATGGCAGAACGTCAACCGGGTGTAACAGGTGAAAACCTGTTGACTCTAGTTGAAAGACGTCTGGATAATGTAGTCTATCGTTTGGGCTTTGCTTCTTCTCGACCTGAAGCCAGGCAAATGGTAAGGCATAACCATTTCACTGTTAACGGACGTAAAGCCAATATACCTTCAATTCTTTTGAAGGAAGGCGACGTAATTCAGGTTAAGGAAAAACATCAGAACAGTGAAAGGTTCCAAATCCTCAAGGAAAAGCTGGCTACCAGAATTATTCCTGAGTGGTTGGAGCTTGATCGTGAGCAACTGGTTGGCAAGGTTGTGGCGATGCCTACTAGAGAACAGATTGACGTTCCTATCGAGGAACATCTCATTGTCGAACTTTATTCCAGATAAGACAGGAGAATTGCATTCGTATCGGCGAATGACAGGATCGAGTAGGAGGGTTAGCCTGTGATAGAGATTGAAAAGCCCAAAATCGAGTGTGTAGAATTAAACGAAAGTAAGACCTATGCCAAGTTTGTGGTTGAGCCTCTGGAGAGAGGCTATGGAATTACTCTAGGTAATTCGTTACGTCGGGTTCTATTATCATCACTACCTGGAGCAGCAGTTACCTCTGTCAAAATTGAAGGGGTACTACATGAGTTTTCTACTGTGCCTGGTGTAGTAGAAGATGTAACTGATATTATTCTCAACCTCAAAACTTTGGTGCTGAAAACCCATGATGAAGAACCGCAAATTGTCAGGGTTGAGGCAGCTGGGCCCGGCGAAATACTGGCAGAAGATATCATCAGAGGCAGCCAAGTGGAAGTCCTTAATCCTGATCAACACATTGCCACCCTTGAAAAGGATGGCAAGCTAGTGATGGAATTATTGGTAGAAAGAGGACGCGGTTACCGTTTAGCTGAAAAGAACAAGCAAGAAGATCAAGCCATCGGGGTTATCCCCATTGACTCTCTCTTCTCTCCCGTTCGTAAGGTCAATTATACAGTTAGTGATACTCGGGTTGGTCAGATTACCGATTATGACAAACTAACCTTAGAAGTGTGGACTAATGGAGCTATAGCACCTGATGAAGCCATCAGCCTCTCGGCTAAGATTCTAAATGATCACTTAAAACTTTTCGTTGGTTTAACAGAGAAGATTAGTGATGTGGAGACTATGGTCGAGACAGAAGAGGAAGAACGTGATAAAGTTCTGGATATGAGTGTTGAAGAACTTGATCTCTCAGTACGTTCTTATAACTGTTTGAAACGTGCAGGTATCAATACAGTCGGTGAGTTAATTCAAAAGACCGAAGAAGACATGATGAAGGTTAGGAATCTAGGCAAGAAATCCCTAGAGGAAGTTAACGGGAAATTAGCTGAACTGGGATTATCCCTGCGTAAACCTGAGGACTAATCTGCTATAAACAGTATTGCAAAGGGGGGTTGAAACAACATGGGATATAGAAAGCTCGGTCGTAACTCAGGACAACGTCGTGCTCTCTTAAGAGGCATTACAACTTCCTTGTTAAAACACGGCCGGATTGAAACTACAGAAGCTAGGGCCAAGGAATTAAGAAGCATAGTGGAAAAAATGATTTCTTTAGGGAAGCAGGGCGACTTACATGCCCGCCGTCAGGCTGCTGCTTTTCTCCTCGAAGAGGATGTAGTTACGGACCTCTTTGAGAATATAGCGAAGAAATATAGCGATCGCCAAGGCGGTTACACCAGAATTATGAAGACCGGCAACCGCAGAGGTGACGCAGCTCAGATGGTGATTATTGAGCTAGTCTAAAGATTATTTTTAATGCTGAATAAATTAGAGTCAGGAAACCCGAAATACTTGGCCTTAAGGGCAAGGCTTTGGATTTCCTGTTTTTTCATAGGTACAGAAATTGAAGGGGGAAGGAGGAAATGTTGTTCCCCCTTGTCAGCATAGAGTCAGCGTAGAAAAAGTGGTGAGAATACTTGATCGAAGTTACTGATTTGGTTCACCAGTATCATACCCCTCAAGGGGTTACAGAGGCTTTGAAGGGCGTGAATCTAACAATAGAACAAGGTGAATTTGTGGCTATTATCGGTCACAACGGTTCGGGTAAATCAACCCTAGCCAAACACCTTAATGCCCTTCTCTTGCCGGATTCAGGTTCAGTTAAAGTGGATGGTTTGGATACTGGTGATGAAAGAAATCTCTGGGAGATTCGTCAACGGGTTGGTATGGTGTTCCAAAACCCTGATAATCAGCTAATTGCTACCTCAGTGGAAGAAGATGTGGCTTTTGGGCCTGAAAATTTAGGCATAGAGCCTGCCCAGATTCGGCAGAGAGTTAATGACTCTCTGGCCAGCGTCGGTATGAGTGAGTTCATGACTAGGGCACCCCATCTCCTTTCTGGAGGACAAAAGCAGCGTGTTGCTATTGCAGGTATTGTAGCTATGCGTCCTCAGATTCTTGTTTTGGACGAGCCTACAGCTATGCTTGATCCAACTGGGCGTAAGGAAGTTATGGATACAATAACTAGGCTGAACAGGGAAGAAGGATTGACAATTGTTCATATCACTCATTTTATGGAAGAGGCTGTCTTCGCTAATCGAGTAATAGTAATGGAAGACGGTCAGATTGTTATGGAAGGAAAGCCTAGGGAGATTTTTGCCCAGGTTGAGAAATTAAAGGAACTGCGGTTGGATGTACCACCGATGACAGAGTTACAATTTATTCTTAATCAAGAGGGACTAGAGCTTAAAGGAGAAATATTGACAATTGAAGAAATGGTGGTGGCCTTATGTCAATAGTTTTGGAAGGGGTTTATCATACCTACCAACCTAAGACGCCTTATGAGGCTCACGCCTTAAAGAATATAAATCTAGAGATCAATGAAGGTGATTTTATCGGACTAATTGGGCATACCGGGTCTGGTAAGTCAACCTTGGTCCAACATTTTAATGGTTTGTTAAAGCCTACTGCTGGCCGGGTAATTGTTGACGGAATTGATTTGTCAGCTCCGGGCACTAAACTCAGTGAAATAAGGCAAAAAGTAGGCCTAGTATTCCAATACCCTGAACATCAGATATTCGAAGAGACAGTATACGCTGATATTTCTTTTGGTCCAAAAAACCTTGGTTTTTCTGAAACGGAGATAGACAGTAGAGTAAAAAAAGCAATGGCAATGGTGGCTCTGGATTTTGAAACTTATCGTGATGCTTCTCCCTTTGTCCTTAGTGGAGGGGAAAAACGAAGAGTCGCAATAGCTGGAGTGCTTGCTATGTCCCCGAAATATCTGGTTTTAGATGAACCAACAGCAGGCCTGGACCCCCGTGGTCGCGATGAAATCCTAGATCAGGTAGTCCGCCTACATCGAGAGGAAGGCCTTACTGTTATTCTAGTTTCTCATAGTATGGATGATGTGGCCAGAATCGCTAATCGTCTGATCGTAATGGATAGTACTGAGGTAATTTACAATGCAGAGCCTAAGATGGTATTTAGTCATTATGAAAATTTGCAAAAAGTAGGATTAGATATCCCTACTGTCACCAAACTAATGCTCAGCTTACGGGATAAAGGTTGGGATGTCCGGACTGATATACTGACGATTGAAGAGGCTAGGGCTGAGATCTTGCGGATTAAGAGGGGAGGCCAGGGCCATGCTTAAAGATATTACTATCGGGCAATATATTCCTGGGGATTCCCTGCTCCATAAATTAGATCCTAGAGCGAAAATTATAGCCTTGATCCTCTATATGGTGGCATTATTTCTTTGCAATTCAGTTATTGCCTATCTTCAGGTTACTGTATATACTTTATTGATTATTGCTTTATCTCGTGTGCCAATTATTATGCTCTTCAAAGGGTTAAAACCCCTAGCTATTATTTTGGCACTCACTTTTACCTTACATGTGTTCATGACCCCCGGGCAGATTATTTGGGAGCTCGGTTTCTTGAAAATAACTATCGAAGGAATCCGTCAGGCAGTATTCATGACTGTTCGACTGATATATTTGGTGACAATTACTTCTTTGCTCACCCTTACTACGACGCCAATTTCATTGACAGACGGTATAGAATACTTACTCAAAATTTGTTTTATACCTATTGCCCATGAACTGGCTATGATGATGACCATCGCTTTACGTTTCATTCCTACGCTGATTGAAGAAACAGATAAGATTATGAAAGCTCAAATGGCTAGAGGAGCTGATTTTGACAGCGGCGGTGTGATGGCTAAAGCTAAAAGCTTGATTCCCTTGCTGGTGCCTTTATTCATAAGCTCCTTCAGGAGAGCTGATGAGTTAGCTATGGCTATGGAGGCCAGGTGTTACAGAGGTGGTGAGGGACGAACCAGAATGAAGCAACTAAGGATGGTCAGAAGAGATGTTCTGGTTTTAGTTGTTAGCATAGTCTTCTTAGGTATTGTTCTTTTTACTAGATACCGGATGTGATTCTATGCGAAATATTAAGATGACTGTGGCCTATGACGGCACATTGTATCATGGATTCCAGAAACAACGGGGAACCGGATTAAGTACAATCCAGGAATCCTTAGAATATGCTTTAAGTGTGCTGACCCAGGAGGAAATTGTTATCAACGGCTCAGGTCGTACTGATGCCGGAGTACATGCCTTAGGTCAAGTGATTAATTTCCAAACTAACTCTAAAATTGCGCCTGAACGTTTTCCTCTGGCAGTGAACTCTCTCTTACCCAAGGATATCAGAGTTCTGGAATGTGAGAATGTGGAGCTAGATTTTCATGCCCGTTTTGACGCCAAGCAGAAAACTTATTGCTATAAGATCTATAATAAACGTCATATGTCGCCTTTTTGGCGACTATATGCTTATCATGTACCTGTTGAGTTGGATGTGGCCAGTATGCAGGCGGCAGCCCGACTTTTTGAAGGAGACCATGACTTCCGGGGATTTTGTGCTAAAGGTACAACCGTAACAGATTATACTCGGACAATCTATAACTGCCAGGTCAATCAAGAAGGAGATATGATCATTTTTTTGGTTACTGGTAACGGTTTTTTGTGGAATATGGTACGTATAATGGTGGGTACCGTACTGGAGATTGGGCTCGGGAAAAGGCCTGCTGAAGATGTTGTACGGTTGTTGACTGCAGGAGAGAGAAACCTTTCGGGCATGACCGTTCCGCCTCATGGATTGTATTTAGTTTCTGTAGAATATTAGTAGGTGCAAACAGCAGAGGGTTTGAGTACAAATCGATCCATAGAAATGTCTAGCCTCAATACCATAAGAAATAGGTTATCGGTTGAAATTCGCCGTCCATGGCTCAGTTCTCCCTGTCCAGCACGTCCTGTGCTAGGCTAGTCTCTTCCTAACGATATTTCGTCAAGACATTTTAGCTATACTTGTCAAAGGTAATCTACCCTTCATAATTTTTGTGATTTACTCAACAGCATTATTTGTAGTTTTTGATGATGAGATGTTTGGCTTGGTTTTTGAAACGGTTGCGGATATTTACAGTATAGGACTTGTGGTATTCGTCAACGATGTAGCCTTTATAGAGGCTTTCGGTTAATGGGGTTTTACCTATTACCATTAAGGCAGGACAGGATAAGTTTTTATAGTGTTCAGCAAGTCTGATATGTTCGTTTTCGTCAAAGCCAGTAGTATAAGATAGATTTCCGTAATCATTAAAAACACAGTCATACGGAGGGTCTAAGAACATAAAGTCTTTTTCTGTTGCTAGAGCAAAGATTTTCGAGTAGTCGCAACAAAGAATCTCAGTTCGTTGCAATAGTTGGTGGTGGTCCGTGGTAATCAGTTTAGTATTGAAGTTCTTATATCTGCCAAAGGGAACATTGTACTCACCCTTTTTATTGTATCTAATCATCCCGCTGTAGGCTGTCTTGTTAATGAAATAGTAGACAGTACCCTCTAAATATGTATCATTTGGATTGTTAAAAATATGACGCAAGTGATAATATAAGGCTTCATTCTTATTCTCTACTTTATTGGTAGGGTTCTCTTGTTTTAATCTTTCATACTCTTGTTGGTTTTGTTCATAAGTATTTTGTAAATCCTCAAGCTGAGTGACTAAGGTGTGAAAGTTAGATTTTAACTGTTTATAAAAAGTGATTAACTGCTTGTTAATGTCGCCAATAGTGGCCTTTTCCGGTTCCAGATGAAAAAATAAAGCTCCGCCACCTACAAAAGGTTCAAGATATGTATCATACTTTTTGGGTATATGTTGAATCAGATGGGGTATTTCTCTGGTTTTACCGCCTCTGTATTTTATTAATGGTTTCATCTACATTCATCCTTTGTTATATATAGGCCCCATTATGCTTCTGGTATTGAGGGTGCTAAGCTTGCCATAATCTATAATATAATATCTGTTAGGAAAATTAAACTTCCACTCTACAATCTGGTACTAACTAGGTAAAATAAGTTGACACGGCTGGTACCGTGTATTAAAATAACCTTATGAGTCTTTGTATTCCACTAGCCCCGGAATTCAGAAACTGAAAAAAGTATATAGTTATTAGGAGGGAACTAGATTGCGTACCTTCATGGCAAAACCAAAGGAAATACAACGCAAATGGTATATCATAGATGCCACCGGTAAAACATTAGGACGCTTGGCTTCAGAAGCCGCTTCTATCCTGCGCGGAAAGCATAAGCCTATTTTTACACCTAATGTGGACACAGGCGATCATGTGATTATTATTAACGCTGAAAAAATCCACTTGACTGGTAAGAAATTAACTCAAAAACAGTTAATCAGACATACACAATATCCTGGTGGATTAAAAACCATAGACTATGCAACTCTCTTGCAAACCAAACCTGAGAGAGCTCTGGAAGCGGCCATCAAGGGAATGCTTCCCCACAACAGGCTAGGAGCTCAGATGTACAGGAAGCTCAAGGTCTACAAGGGACCAAATCATCCTCATCAGGCACAGCAGCCTGAGGTCTGGGAATTAAGAGGTTAGGAAGGGAGGAATAGAATATGGCACAAGTACAATATATGGCAACAGGACGTCGTAAGAAATCAATTGCTAGAGTTCGCCTGGTACCAGGTGAAGGAAAGATACTTATAAATAATCGTTCTTTGGAAGAATACTTTGGCAAGAAGACTTTAGAGATGATTGTAAGGCAACCTTTAGCTTTAACTAAGACTGAGGGACGCTTTAATGTACTGGCCAGAGTAGAAGGTGGCGGTATCTCAGGTCAGGCTGGTGCTATCCGTATGGGTATTGCTAGAGCCTTGCTCAAGGTTGACAGCGATCTGCGCCCAGCTTTAAAGAAGGCCGGATACCTGACTAGAGATCCTCGCATGAAAGAACGTAAGAAATACGGCTTAAAAGGTGCTCGCCGTGCACCACAGTTCTCAAAGAGATAACAACTTGTTTCTTTACACTCGAGTTTGTTCAAACTTACAAAGTTTGTTTGCGAGTTTACAAAACCGTCATAGGTATAAAAACCTTTGGCGGTTTTTTTGTGTTCAAAAATAGATATAGAAGTAAATAAAAATATGCTAAACGGACGTAGTTTTAATCCCTCGAAAGCAAGTAGAATTCAGATGTGTAGGTGGTTTCGATATTTCCTCCCGTAGGTTATACCCTGCGTATGAATACTCATTACCTTCCACGAGCAAACTTTGTCATTCTTCACTGCTCACGAGCAAACTCGCTTGTCATT
>JAPXME010000012.1:14277-18316 GCA_033809185.1 Clostridiaceae bacterium | reverse complement strand
TAAGTCAATTGAATCAAGAATATTTAACTACCTACCAGAAGATAGTGAAAAAATTTCCTTCTAACCCGGTTGCTGTTCTTAAAGGAGATACTTGCTCGATTTGCCATATTTCCATTTCTGCGATTTTAAAAAAAGATGTAAAACAAGGTAAAAAGGTTTGTTTTTGTGAAAATTGTGGTCGGATTTTAGTCAGTTCAAAATAGAGCAATTATCTAATATTAAAGGTTTTAAGCCCATTCGTGGGCTTATTTTTTTCACAATATTATCCTAAATATTATCATAGCAGTTGTACAAAATAAGATTGTACTTTAATAATAAGGAGGTAAAAGTGTGCATCAAAAATTAATGCAAGCCCAGCAATTGATTCACAGTATCGATCAGATGGCTTCTCAATTGAGACAGCAGGAAGCTTATAATCGTCAGATTATGAGCCAAATGGAACAAAAGGAAGCTCAGGCAGCCAATAATCTACAACGGATACAACAAATGTGTCAAGAATGTAGTCAGATTATGCAAAGTACAGTAAATATGTCCTCCCCAAGTAATTATGGACAGACTTATCAAAATATGAGTAATTATCAGCCTAGTTACTCCTCTGGAATGTCTACTATGGGAATGTCTACTACGCCGAATATAATGGGTATGAGTGGTAATACCATAGGTTCTTCCGTAAATTTAAGTAACACAACTCATAGCTCACCTAGCTCATCGATAGGTACAAAATCGGGAAGTCAGACTTCATCAGCTTATCCCGGCCAGTTCACTTCCGGTATGAACATGGAAATTTCCTCCTTGCCTACTGCTGAGCCTTTTGCTTCTACTGCTAATATGAGCCCAAGTAAGTATCTATCGGCGAAGAAGCAACTTGGTAATCCCGGTTCTGCGTTTTAAATAATATAAGATTAGTAGATAAAAAAAGATTGTTGACGGGTCCCGGGAACCTTGTTGTATTCATAATAAAGAAAACCAGGATAAAACCTGGTTTTTTTTAATAGTCAAGAGTATGCCTATAAGCCGAGTTCTGTACTCACCATAAGGTGAGCGATGATCATCTATCTTGGATGCCAGTTACCTGACACCTCCAGCGACCTTACCCGGGAACGGGACGGGCAGCCCCATTGTTCCTCTATTCGGTCTTGCTCCGAGTGGGGTTTACCTAGCCAGTTAGTCACCTAACTGCTGGTGAGCTCTTACCTCACCTTTCCACCCTTACCTGTGCTTCTTGCGAAGCCATCGGCGGTATGTCTCTGTGGCACTTTCCTTGGAGTCGCCTCCACTGGGGATTACCCAGCACCCTGCCCTATGGAGCTCGGACTTTCCTCAGATACAGCCTTTCGGCATTAGTACCCGCGATCATCTGGCATACTCTTGTTTTATTCATCTGTGCGGATCTTGATCTTAACATGGACTGACTTATAATTGCAAGTGATAATAGCTGGAAAGAATATAGAAAAAACTTTTAGGATACGTTATAATACGGGAAATAGAAATAGTGATTGGGAGGAGTAATTATGGCTCATATATTAGTAGTATTAGTTGAAAACCGTCCCGGAGTATTGACTAGGATATCCGGCTTGATCAGCCGTAGGGCTTTTAATATTGAAAGTATAGTCGCAGGCTATGCTGAGGAAAGCAACATGACTAGGATTACCATCGTGGTTAACGGAGAAGACTATGAAATTGAGCAAGTAGTTAACCAACTCTCTAAGTTGGTAGATGTGATTAAGATTATAGATTTAACAGAAGTAGAGTACTTGGAACGAGAATTAGCTATGATCAAAGTCAAAGCCTTACCGGAGAAACGCTCCGATATTGTTGACATTGTAGATATTTTCCGCGCCAGGATTGTAGATGTGAATCGGGAAACTATGGTCATTGAGTTAACTGGGACCCAGGATAAGATTGATGCTCTATGTGAGGTCTTAAAGGACCATGGTATCATAGAAATAGTCCGTACTGGTAAGACAATTATCTCCAGAGGACCCCTTCCAGCAAGGGATATGTAAGCTTGTGCAAATAATTGCGTGATAATTTACGGATAGGTCAGCAGATTTCTGCAGCTTGTGTAACCCCTTTGGGTAGACACCTGAAAGGAATTCAGGACTACATAAAGGGGATTTTTCTATTATAAAAGGGTTTATTCTAGCAATTATCCGAGTTTTCACCCAGGAGAAAATTAGCTAAAGGATTTTTGCAGGTAATTTTGTCGCCAATAGCTAATTAAGATTAGATGGGAAAAGCTTTGCCAGGAGGTAAATTATCAGTGTCTTTGCGCTTTATATTTGGTCGGGCAGGTGTAGGAAAAACCAGACTGTGTCTGGATGAGATTAAGAATAATCTACAAGAAGGCTCGGGAAAAGTTAGGATTCTGCTTGTTCCGGAACAAGCCACTTTTCAGATGGAGCGGATCTTGTTGGAACATTGCGAAATAAGCGGAACTATAGATGCTCAGGTCTTAAGTTTTCAGCGCTTGGCTTGGCGGGTGCTGCAAGAGACAGGTGGAGGCCTACAACCTGTAATTGATGACTTAGGTAAGAGCCTAGTGCTGCGTCTGCTCATTGAATGCCACGGAAAAGAACTGCAGGCTTTTAATAGAGTAATGGACAAGCCTGGCTTTATTGATAAATTAAGAGAAAGCATTACAGAATTCAAAGTCTATAGAATTGAAACAGAGAGATTAAGGCAATGCCTGGCAGAACTTGATTCAGAAGGAAACCTTGAATTACAGGCCAAATTAGAGGACTTAACCTTAATCTATGAGGCTTATCAACAATATCTTAGCAGCAATTATCTTGACGGTGACGATTATTTGTTGTTATTAGCCGATAAATTATCTCAGGCCCCTTTCCTGAGGGAGGCCGAGATCTGGGTTGATGGTTTTCACGGCTTTACACCGGTAGAATTACAGGTTTTAGGGGAGTTAATGAGAAGCTGCCGGCAGGTTAATATCACCCTCTGTATGGATGGAGAACTACGCTTGAGTAAGCTTAATGAAACCAACTTATTTTATCCGCCTTGGGAGACATATCAAGCTTTATTGGATCTGGCTTTAGATGTGGATTGCCCTTTGGAACAACCTACTGTACTAACCTTTGGCTCCCGGCATCGCTTTAGTAACCGTGAGGAGTTAGCAGCCCTGGAAAGTTATTTAGCTACCAAGGATTTTACTTGTCCTAAACAGACAGGAGCTATCAAGCTAGTTGAAGCTGGTAATAGAAGAATGGAACTGGAAGGTGCGGCTACAGAGATTATCCGGCTATGTCGGGAAGAAGGTTTGCGCTATAAAGATATAGGGCTATTATTTCGTAACTATGAATCTTATGAGGATTTATTGCCAGACGTATTCGCTGAATATGAGATTCCGTATTTTGCGGATTATAAGAGAACTTTGCTCCATCATCCTGTCCTGGACTTATTACAAGGGGCTTTGGAAGTGGCGGAAAAAGGCTGGCATTATGAGGCTGTATTCCGCTATCTAAAAACAGATTTAATCCCTGTAAATCCTGAAGAGATCGATCTCTTAGAAAACTATTGCTTAGCCTTTGGAATCAGAGGCAACCGTTGGACTGATCCTAAGCCCTGGACATTCCGGAAAATTAGGAATATTGGAGAAGACGGCCAAGAGCAGTCGTCGACGAAAGAGGAGGAAGCCTACTTAAAATTAATCAACTGTATCAGGCAAGAAGCCAGCTCGGCTCTAATCGCAACTGTTGCAGAATTGCAGAAGGCCAAGACTGCCTTAGAATACGCCCAAGCTATCTATCAACTGTTGGAGAATTTAGAGGTTGCCAAAAAATTGGAATACTGGGCTAACCAAGCCGAGAAGATGGGGAATATGGATGAAGTCCAGATTCACGGCCAAGTCTGGGAAAGGTTGATTGATTTACTGGACCAATTAGTAGAAGTATTAGCTGATGAAGAACTTACAATAGAAGAATTTGCTGGCCTTGTGGAGAGTGGTCTGGCTAGTATTCAAATGGGTTTAATTCCGCTAGGCTTAGACCAAGTACTGGTTGGCTCGATAGATCGTACTCGTAAT
>JAPXME010000012.1:12803-14267 GCA_033809185.1 Clostridiaceae bacterium | reverse complement strand
CGGCTCTGAAGGCTGTTTTCGTCCTAGGCCTTAACGAAGGTGTCTTACCTGGTCGTCACTTTGATCAGCGGTTAATCAATGATTCTGAACGACAGCTTATTCAGGACCTGAATGTCAAGCTGGCACCTACTAGTACTAGCTTATTATATGCTGAGCAATTTGCGGCCTATAATGCTTTAACCAGAGCCAGCGATTATCTCTGGATTAGCTATCCCTTAAGTGACGAAGAAGGCAAATCCCTAAGTCATTCTCCCCTTATATCACGTTTAGCCGGTTGGCTTGATGCTTGTGGTGCTAAACCGGTTATTGAAGAGCTACTGTCAGGTTCCCAAGGTCTATCTGAAAAGGAAAAACTATCTCGTCCAGCACCAACCTTAAACGGCTTAGTCCAGAGCTTAAGACGGGCTATGCAGGGCCAAGAGGTGGAGGCTTTTTGGTGGGATGTCTATAATTGGTATCAACAGCGTCAGGAATGGCGGCAACGTTTACAAGCTATTACAGCAGCCTTATGGGAAGAAAATACAGCAGATAATTTAACGGTAGAGGAAGCTAGGACCCTTTATGGACTTAAAGACAGGGGAACTGCCGGTAACCGTCTTACTACCAGTATTTCTCGCCTAGAGAAATTTAAGGCTTGTCCCTTTGCCCATTTTGTCAATTATGGACTTAGACTGAAAGAACGAGAGGTATTCAAGCTCAAAAGCCTTGATTTAGGTCAGCTATTCCATGCTGCTCTGGAAAAAGTATTTGTCTACTTAAAAGAAAACTCCCAGGGCTTAGTGGACTTGTCCCTGAAGGAGATAGATCACTTAGTGGAGCAACTGGTAGATAACCTGATTCCTCAGCTACAAAATGAGCTTTTACTTAGTACAGCACGCTATCGTTATTTGACCCGTAAACTAAAAAGGATAGTCAAGAGATCTGTCAGAGTACTGCGGGAACATGAGCGGAGGGGATCTTTCCGCCCTATTGGTCTCGAATTATCTTTTGGTCCTTACGGTGATATACCAGGCTTACAATTAACCTTGCAAGACGGTACTGTCGTGGAATTGCAGGGTAGAATCGACCGGGCAGATGGAGCAATTTGCTCAGGCAGTAGCTATTTGCGGATCATCGATTACAAATCTGGTTTTACTAAGCTTAGTCTGTGGGAGGTCTATTACGGGCTGAAGTTGCAGCTTCTTAGTTATCTGGATGTGTTGTTTAAGGCAATTTCCTCCGGGCAGGGAAAATGGTTGCCAGAAATGCAGGATCTAATGCCGGGGGGAATTTTGTATTTTGCTGTACAGGATCCAATGATTACCAGCGAAGGACCATTGGACCCGGAGAGGCTGGAGAAGGAAATACTTAAAAAATTAAAAATGCAAGGTTTTCTTCTGAAAGATCAAGAGGTCGTCAGAATTATGGATCAGGAGATTAGAGGACATTCGGACATCATTCCGGCTGCTCTCAATACAAATGGGG
>JAPXME010000012.1:0-12793 GCA_033809185.1 Clostridiaceae bacterium | reverse complement strand
ATAACAATAACCTCTGGACAACAGATCAATTTGCTGACATGGCAAATCATGTGGAAAAAATCCTCACCGCTGCCAGTGAGGAAATATTATCTGGGGAGACGAGAATTGCGCCTGTTCAGCATAAGGAAGGTAATGCCTGTAAGTATTGTGCTTACAAGGCTATTTGTCGTTTTGATACTTTGGTTCCAGGCTACAATTATCGTAATCTTATGCCTCTAGGGGAAGATGTGATTTGGACGAAGGTTAGCAGACAAAGGGGTGAAGACAGTGGGGAATAAATGGACTACAGAGCAACAAGAAGCTATTCGCACCATAGGAGGAAATATCCTTGTGTCAGCGGCTGCAGGTGCAGGAAAAACTGCAGTATTAGTAGCTAGACTGGTTCAACGGATAATCGATCCCAAGGATCCACTTAGTGTAGATAAAGTTTTAGTAGTAACCTTCACTAACGCTGCAGCCCAGGAGATGAAAGACCGTATCGGACAAGCCTTGGATAAAGAGGCAGAGGCAGATCTGGCAAATACATATCTTACAGAACAGCGTTTACTGTTAAACAAAGCGGCAATCTCTACTCTACACTCTTTTTGTCTGGATCTGATCAGGCAGAATTACTATCTTTTGGAGTTGCCGGAAGCTCTGGCTTTAGATCCCGGCTTTCGCGTAGGAGATGAAACTGAGACTTCTTTGTTGCGGTTGGAAGTCCTAGACGAATTATTTGAAGAAAAATACACTGCTGAAGAACCCTTGTTTCTTCAACTGGTAGAATGTGTTGGCGGTCAAAAGGATGACTTAGGTTTGCAGAAGATTATTCTGAAGCTTTATGATTTTGCCCGCAGCCAAAGAAACCCTGAGAGATGGTTAACAGCAGTAGCTAGGAAGTTTTCTGAGATAACTGAGCCTGGCCAAGCAGACCTTTATTATGATTATCTGGTAGCTTACCTTCAAGGTCAGTTGACTGAAGCTTTAATAAATTTACAACGAGCTGAGGAACTAGCTGCAATGCCGGGAGGTCCCCAAGTCTATATCCAGATTATTCAAGAAGAAATTGCTGGGCTTACAGAGATAATTGCTTTAGGCAAGAAGGGTTGGGCGGCGATGACTGTCCCTTTAGAGGATTTTGAATTTTCGCGGCTGAAAAGTTGTAAAAGTGATGTAGAACAAGCTTTGAAAGAGGGAGTTCAGAGTTTACGTAACAAGGCTAAAAAAATTGTTAATGAGCTAAAGACAAAATATTTGTCTAGCCAGCCTGAAGTAATGCTGCAGGATATGCAAGAGATGGCACCCTTAATGGAATACCTCTGCCAGTTGGTTTTAGAATATGATCGGCTATATCTGACGGCGAAACTAGCGAAGAATGTGATTGATTTCGGTGATATTGAACATCTGGCCTTAAAACTACTCACGGAAGAAAGGGAAGGTAAATATCGATCTTCTCCTCTAGCGGAAAAGATTCAGCAGCAGTACCTAGAAGTATTGGTTGATGAGTATCAGGATATCAACGGAGTCCAGGAGGCTATTTTGGAGGCGGTGTCGGGTAATTTAGGGGATGCCGAAGCTGTAGAAGGTGCAGCTAATATGTTTATGGTAGGCGATGTTAAGCAGAGCATTTATGGTTTCAGATTGGCAGACTCCCGTCTTTTCTTAAGCAAATATCATCAATATCCAAGGCATATCCCTGGAGTAGAAAGCCTAGAGAGAAAAATCCTGCTGACTAAGAACTTCCGCAGCCGGAACAACATTTTGCAAGGGATTAACTTTATCTTCCGGCAGTTGATGACAGAGAAATTAGGTGGTTTGATCTATGACGAACAGGCTGAATTAGTCTGCGGAACAGATTACCCCCCAGCGGAAGATCCAGAGGCGAAAAGCCTGGCTAATTTCCCGATAGAGTTAACTATTATTGATCGCCATAATCAGCCAGAAGAACAGAGCTATCCCCAGGAGGAGGCACAAGCTAAGGGTTTTGCTGGGGAGGAGAATACTGATGAGGAGCCTGTCGGTATTCAACTTGAAGCCAAACTAGCTGCCCAAAGGATTGAAGAAATAAAAGGGACTTTGGTTTGGGACAAGGGTTCTGGCAAGTACCGTCCGGCTACATACCGGGATATGGTTGTGATTCTTCGCTCCCCTAAGGGTATGGCAGAAGTGTTTTTAGAGGAATTTCGCCGCGCTGGCATTCCGGCATATGCTGAGATTAGCGGAGGCTATCTCTCTGCCCAAGAAATAATGTTGATGCTATCGGTATTACAAATTGTTGATAATCCACGACAGGACTTGCCTCTAGTAGCTGTGCTAAGATCTAATATGGTTGGTCTTAGTTCCTCTGAGTTGGCCAGAATAAGGATACATATGCCCAAAGGAGACTTCTATGATGCTTTATGTTTAGTTGGTGAAAAAGATGAAGGAGAACTAGGCGGAAAAACACGCCAATTTCTGACCCACTTACAGTTTTGGCGTAATTATGCCCGTCAGCATACCTTGTCTGATTTGATTAGGCTTATCTACAGGCAGACAGGCTATTATACTTATGTAGGGGCTTTACCAGGCGGAGCTCAACGCCAAGCCAACTTAAGAGCTTTACAAGATAGAGCCAGACAATTTGAGAAGACTACTTTAAGAGGTTTATTTAATTTCTTACGTTTTCTGGAGCAGTTGGAGGAACGACAAGGCGATCTGGGAGTAGCCAGGGCTTTAGGAGAAAAAGAAGATGTAGTGCGGATTATGAGCATACATAAGAGTAAAGGCTTGGAGTTCCCCATTGTGATTCTGGCAGGTCTAGGCAAGGAGTTTAACCAGCAGGATTTACGGGCAGATCTGTTGATCGACAAGGATTTGGGCTTGGGCCCATACAGGATTCTAGCTCAAGAACGGTTGAAGTATCCCACCTTAGCCCAATTAGCGATTAAGGAAAAACTACGTCAAGACAACTTAGCCGAAGAGCTGCGGATTCTATATGTGGCTATGACAAGAGCAAGAGAAGCCTTGATTTTGCTTGGCACAGTAAAAAATCTTTCGGCCCGCCTGGAAGATTGGGAGTTAGCCCTTAGGCACCCGGAATGGGAATTACCTTTTGGTTTGCAAAATAAGGCTAAAAGCTATATGGATTGGCTTATTCCCGCTTTGTTAAGACATCAGGAGGGGCGTAATTTACTGGATTTAGGTTCAGTGACACCTATCCCGCTGGAAGCTCTGAAAGCCAGTTCCTGGTACAATGATAGTTCAGCTTGGAAGATAAGGATTGTCCAGGAGGGCTTCTCAGTGAGTTCCGATGATGAGCAAGAAGAAAATCAATATGCTCCTTTACTAGAGCAAGTGAAGGGTCTAGAACCCATAGAGGATACTGTAGACAAGGAAGAAATCGAAAACAGGTTAAGCTGGCAATATCCGGATTTACAGCTAGCTAATATTCCAGCCAAAGCCTCTGTTTCCGAATTGAAGAACCGTTATCGACAGATGCTCCATGATGTTACAAGCGAGGAAATCTATCGGCATCGTGAATATAATCGTCGTCCTGTTTTCCGCCGGGAGCAGAAGGGTCTGAGCCCTGGGGAGAAAGGAACAGCCCTGCATATGGTCATGCGTTATTTGAATTTAGAGAAAGTCAACAATATACCGGAGATTGAGGCTCAGTTGGAAGAGATGGTGTCGCAACAGAAAATAACGATACAGCAAAAAGAAGTTCTCAATGCTCAGCTAATACTGGATTTTTTCCGTCAACCCATAGGCCAGAGGCTTCTTAGCAGTAAAGAGGTTAGGCGGGAAGTGCCCTTTACCTTAGCTCTTAGCCCTAAGGAATTATTTGCTTATATTAGTGAAGATGTTCAGGAAAAAATTATCCTCCAGGGTACGTTAGATTGTTTATTTGCGGAGGATGAGGGCTATATTCTCTTAGATTATAAATCTGACTATATCCCACCAAATGGAGTAGAAGACTTCATAGAACGGTATCGTTTGCAGTTGAACTTATACGCTAGGGCAGTGGAGACTATCCTCAAGGTTCCGGTCAAGGAGAAAATACTCTATTCCTTTAACCTGACCGAAGCTTTTACCCTAAGCGATTAAAGGGGCAAAGACAGAGCCGATATCAGTCTACCAAAAATTCCCCTTGATTAATTAGAATTTCATGATATAATTCGTGCTAAGATACAAATGAATAGCAGACTCCTTCAGGGTTAGGTGTAATTCCTTACCGGCGGTATAGCCCGCGAGCAGGTACGATAACAGTATCATGTTGATCCGGTGTGATTCCGGAGCCGACAGTTAAAGTCTGGATGGGAGAAGGGGAAGGCATAGTATTAGCTATGCTCTATTGACCATCACTCCCGAAGGATATTCTCTCTTCGGGATTTTTATTTGGGGAGTTTTGCTCATTTGATCAAAAAATCTTAAGGAGAAGATGTAAAATGAACAAAACAAAGCTGCTTAACACAAAATTATTGGTGAGGTTGTCCTTGTTATCAGCAATCGGTGTCCTGCTTTTTTACGTAGTGGCCTTTCGGATTCCGCCTTTTCCGGAGCATTTGACTTATGATGCCGGTGATATTCCCGGTTTGATCGCCACCTGTGCCTTTGGACCTCTATTCGGAGTGCTGGTACAATTCTTGAAAGCCTTTTTAGGATTTTTAGTCGGTGGTTCAAAAGCTGGTTGGGTTGGAGCCTTCGCTAATTTCATAGCTGGGGGTACAATGGCTTTCACTGCAGGAATTATCTATTCAAGAAAAAAGACCAAAGCCAGAGCCATGCTTAGCTTATTCATTGGTTCACTAGTTACGGCTATAGTAATGGGACCAGCTAATTATTTTGTACTGCTGCCCCTTTGGGGAGTCCCGCAAAATACAATTACAGTGGCGATGATAGTACCTTCAATACTTTTTACTTTTGTCAAATTCATGCTTAGCTCTCTGGTAACATTTCTGCTCTATAAAAAGGTAAAAAATTTCCTGGAAGAAGATTATTTCACGAACAAAATTAAAGAGAAGAGAATTAAGGCCGGAACTAAGAAAGAAAAGGAACCCGGACTTCTTGGTAATACTGAATAAGAAGCACATGGTTCCCTCTACTGCTATTTTGTGATAATATCAATTGGAATGAGTAAAATTAGTTTTTCCAGGAGATATAGCAGATTAGGAGGGATTATCAGGTGAAAATTGGGTTAATTGGGCTTCCTTTGACTGGGAAGACGACAGTATTTAACTTACTAACCCAGACCAAAGCCGAAACGGGAACCTTCGCCGCTAAGGCGGAGGCCAATATAGGAACAGCTAAAGTTCCTGATAAAAGAATTGATTTTTTAAGTGATTTATATAAGCCCAAAAAAACAATTTATGCTCAGATTGAATTTGTGGATATTGCCGGTTTAATGGCCACCCAAGAAGGGCAAAAATCGGGCTCGGCTAAGTTTTTGAATGATGTTAGACCTTGCGATGCTTTAGTCCATGTACTCAGAGCATTCAATAATCCCGACGTCCCAAGAGTGGATGAGAATAGCAATCCGGCCAAGGACCTAGAGACGGTGGAGATGGAGTTGCTCTTTGCCGATCTAGAGCTTATCGACAGGCGAATTGAGCGCATAAAAACAGGTAAAAAGATTACCAAAGAAAATGCAGAAGAACTGGAGATTTTAGAAAAATGCTATGCAGGCTTGGAAGGCGGTTCTTTCCTTAGTGAAGTAGAGCTGACTGAGGAGGAACGGATATCCTTGCGCAATTATGCTTTTCTGACGGAAAAGCCTCGTTTAGCCGTGGTAAATATGGATGAAGAGCAGTTTAAGAGCGGTGAGTATCCTGGAAAGGAAGAACTACAACAACTCTGCCGAGAGAAGAATATCCCGCTGATTGAGCTTTGCGCTCAGATGGAATTAGAGATTAATGAATTGGCGGAGGAAGACAAACGCCTTTTTATGGAGGACTTGGGCTTAACAGAAACCGGGATTGAGCTTTTAGCCCGTAATGTCTACGAACGCTTGGGCTTAATCTCCTTTTTTACAGTTGGTGAAGATGAAGTTCGGGCCTGGACTATTGACAAAGGAATTAATGCAAAAGCTGCGGCCGGTAAAATTCATTCTGATATTGAACGGGGTTTTATCAGGGCCGAGCTAGTAAAATACCAGGATATCCAAGATCTAGGTTCGATGGCTAAGGTCAAGGAAAAAGGCCTTTTCCGGCTAGAGGGCAAGGAATACATTGTGGAAGATGGGGATATAATCAACTTCCGATTTAACGTTTAAGTGAAATAAAACATAAAATATTGCAGTAAGTAGGTAAAATTACCTCCCAATGGGCATAATAACAAGAAATAGATTAATCTTGTTCTGCACTAGCTGGGAGGTAATAAACTATATGGAAAAGGATTATTTTAAGATAGCTAGCAAATGTCCCTATTTTGATTCAATCCGTTCTAGTCAGAATAATCTAGATCATGTGTGCGAGACAAGAGCAGTAGCACCCCGTTGTCAGCATTGTTCACATTGGGTGGAGGCTTCCTGTGATCTTTTTCAAGCTCGCTAAGAATTATTAGTTAATAGGTTACATTTACTTTATTTATTCTGCTACAAATTCGGGCAGGAGAACTCCGCCAAATTGTCGAACTTAGTTAACAAAATACCCGTAAGCGTAAGGATGCTGAAAAAGAAAGGGAGGTTAGCCTATGTTGACAAGAATTTGTGCAGGTGGCGTAGTGTTTTTCGAAGACAAAGTATTCATTCTGCAGAACGACAAAGACGAATGGGTACTACCTAAAGGTGTAATCCGCAGTGGTGAGAATGCCAGAGATATCGCCTTAAAAAGAGTTAAGCACGAGGGCGGCGTAGATGCCGAAATCCTTTCTCCCGCAGGAGAGACTAGTTACGAATTTTTCTCTTATTCTCGTAAGCTGCCGGTCTGTAATAAGATTGATTGGTTTATAATGGAAGCTAACAGCGAAGATACCAAGGTGAACAAGGAAGAAGGTTTTAAGGACGGAGGGTTTTTCCCAATTGAAGAAGCCTTGGAGAAGATAACATATAGCCAAGATAAATCTTTGGTTAGGCTATCCTATAGAAAATATAATTTCTTCCGCAGGCAAGACTTGTCTGCCCTAGCGACTAGCTAAAAAAGCCTTAGAATTTAATATCGCAAAAAATAAGTCTCTTTAAAAGGGTGCGCCAAAATCCTTGTTAAAGAGACTTTTATTCGTCTTCCGAAAGTTTACTCTTTCCTTGGTACTTCTTAACCCCTAACAATCATATATTGAGTATATGGTTGAATAAGATAGAGAAAAATAATGGGGGTGAAAGTACAATGGGAGCTGTCAAATGCCCTGTCTGTTCAGCAATCAATCAGCAGGAGGAACTTCAGGACGGCGAAATGATCAAATGTAGCCATTGTAAAAAGAAATTCACGGTTACCAGGCTTAGGAGATTTGGAAGATTATCTGAGGAATTAGAAAAATGTAGTGTTAATCTACATGATGATAAGCTGCTAGAAGAATTCGTGGTTAGATTAGACGATGAGCGGCTGACAATATTGATTGAATTAGTTACAGGGGAATTAGTCAAGAGATACCGTAAAAAGGACGGGTTATTGCAAGTTGGTTTGTGACATAATGAAGAAAATAAGATCCGGATTGCCCGTTTCCTCGCCTGGAAATATTTAAAGTTATGCTGTAAGCAACAGCTTATCGGTCGAAAACCGCATCCTTGCTTAGTTCTCCCTTTCCGGCACGTCCTGTGCCGGAATAAGCTGTTTATAACGGCATTAGGTTAAGATATTTTATCTGTATTGGTTATGAATTATTGTTATAATAGGATAGAGGAATTGACATCATGTTGGAGGAGGTTGGTTATGAGTAAGGTTTTTTTTACAGATATGAGGACAAAGCATGGTAATAACCTTTTGGACAAGCTGGGCCGTTTATTCGATAGGGCAGGTTTTGCTGAAATTATTGCTCCTAAGGATTTGGTAGCCCTAAAGGTTCATTTTGGCGAGAAAGGTAATACCAGTTATATTCGTCCTCAATTTATTCGCAAGGTTGTAGATAAGGTAAAGGAGAGCCAAGGAAAGCCTTTTTTGGCTGATGCTAATACCTTGTATTCCGGTACTAGGGCTAATGCTGTTGATCATTTGATTACCGCTGTAGAAAACGGCTTCCCCTATTCGGTAGTTAATGCCCCACTGGTTATCGCCGATGGATTGACGGGAAAAGACTATCAAAAGATAAAGGTTAATCTAAAGCATTTCAAGGAGGTTAATATCGGCAGTGCTTTTGTTCATGCCGACAGTTTCATCGCCATAAGTCATTTAAAAGGGCATGAAGCTACTGGTTTTGGTGGAGTATTCAAAAATGTGGGTATGGGCTGTGGCTCTCGGAGCGGTAAACAGCAAATGCATTCCGGGCTTTTACCGAAAATAAATGCTGCCATGTGCAAATCTTGTAAAAAATGTGTTATCTGGTGCCCAACCCAGGCTATCTATATGGATGAGCAGGCTTGTATTGAATACGAGAAATGTTACGGCTGTGGTGAATGTACCGTAACCTGTCCCCACGGAGCCATAAAAGTAAACTGGAAAACAGAGCCTAACGATATCCAAGAGAAAATAGTAGAATACTCTTATGGCCTCCTGAAGGACAAGGAAGGCAAGTGCGGTTTCATTACTTTTGTAACTAATATTACTCCTGATTGTGATTGCGTAGGCTGGAGCGATGCTCCGATAGTCGGTGATGTAGGTATTCTAGCCTCAAAGGATCCTGTGGCCTTAGAGCAGGCTTGTATTGATTTAGTAAACCGCCAACCTGGGGTAGAGAACTCCAGATTAGGAGATAAGGCTCATGAAACAGATAAATTCCGCGCCATCTATCCAAATATCGACTGGGAAGTGCAGCTAAAATACGCAGAAGAAATCGGTTTAGGTAGCAGACAGTACGAATTAATTACAGTTTAGTACTTTTATTTATCCAATTATTTGATATAATATCATTTGCGCATACTAGGGCATAAAGCATGAGTAGCTTTTTGCCCTGTCATTTTGCCATTTTATATGATTGTTGAATAAAGGGAGGTAACAATGAAAAAAAACGTTTGGATCACTGAGGACAATGGTAATCTAGCCATATCTTACAGGGTTAAAGAAACAATACATGAGGAGCAAACGGACTTTCAACATTTAACAGTAGTTGACACCTATGATTTTGGTCGGATGCTCTTTTTAGACGGTTTTGTTATGACCAGTATTAAAGACGAATTTGTCTATCATGAAATGATCACCCAGCCGGCTGTGAATACTCATCAGAATCCTGAAAAGGTACTAATTATCGGGGGCGGTGATGGCGGTGCCGTACGGGAATTAGTTAAGCATCCTAAAGTTAAACAGATAACTTTAGTAGAAATTGATGGCAGAGTAATCGAAAACTCCAAGAAATATCTGCCGGAGATTGCTGCTTCCTATGATGATCCGAAGGTAACTGTCTTAGTTGATGACGGTATTAAGCATATCAAGGAGAATAAGAACTTCTACGATATTATTATTATCGATTCTACAGATCCTATCGGACCTGCTGAAGGCTTATTTTCCGGGGAGTTCTACCGCAATGTTAGCGAGGCTCTAAAAGAAGATGGAATTATGGTGGCTCAGACTGAATCTCCTTTTGCCGATGATAAATTGATCAAAAGAATACACCAAGATTTGCAGGGTATCTATCCCTTGGTCAAGCTCTATCTGGCCTACATACCTACTTATCCTACTGGTATGTGGACCTTTACCATGGCTTCGAAAAAATATGATCCTTTAAAGGTTAAGGCTGAGGATATTCCCGAACTTCAACATCGTTATTATAATAAAGACATTCATTTTGCTTCCTTTGTATTACCGAATTTTGTGGCCGATATTGTGAAGTAGGAGGCTTAGCTTAATTGGAAAATGTATTTCGTCAAACAGGGTATATGTGTTCAGGAGAAAGTTACGCAGAGGCTCAGGCTGTAATTCTAGGTGTACCGATGGATTATACTGTGAGCTTACGCCCTGGTAGTAGGACAGGCCCACAGGCTATACGAACTATATCTTATGGTTTAGAGGAATATAGTGTCTATCAGAATAAAACACTAGAGGATCTAAGATTCTATGATGCTGGGGATGTTATCTTGCCCTTTGGCAATGTAGTGGCCAGCATGCAGAGAATTGAAGCTGTAGCCCAGGAGATTTTCGCTGCTAGGAAAATGCCAATTTTCTTAGGCGGTGAACATCTAATTAGCTACCCGCTGATTAAGGC
The DNA here is from genome assembly GCA_033809185.1 of Clostridiaceae bacterium. Lineage (GTDB taxonomy): Bacteria > Bacillota > Peptococcia > DRI-13 > JAPXME01 > JAPXME01. The sequence goes on along the minus strand of JAPXME010000012.1, from coordinate 2,551 downwards.
TTGCTACCAACACTATCCTGATCTATATGTGCTTCATTTTGATGCCCATGCTGATCTTAGGAAGAGCTATGAAGGGGAGGAAAACTCCCATGCCACAGTGATGTATAAGGTTGCAGAAATGTTGGGAAGTAGGAGAATTTATCAGTTTGGTATTCGCTCCGGTGCTAGGGAGGAATTTGAATACGCCAAGGAACATACCCATATGTATGTGGATGAAATCTTCCCTTCTTTAAAGGATGCGGTACTTCTCTTAAAGAATAAGCCGGTTTATATCAGTCTAGATATTGATGTAGTGGATCCGGCCTTTGCCCCTGGTACTGGCACACCAGAGCCTGGTGGCTGTACAGCCCGGGAAATTTTAGAAGCTATTCGGGTTATGGCTCCTCTTAATATTGTTGGCATGGACCTGGTAGAGGTATCTCCCTTAAATGATCATGCTGACCTAACAGCTATTTTAGGGGCAAAGATAGTTAGAGAAGCACTCTTAGCCTATGTTAAATAATCTTATAGAAAACCAGTAATATCCTGCAATTTAGCTATTGACATTGGTGGTTTAGCCATGATACAATATCAGATGTCACACGGCAGTTACTAGTTCGCCTAATGTGCCATTCGCCCGACAATAAAAGGATTGTTGGCGAACTTGTGCAAGGAGATCAGGATCTTGGATTCGTAGATTTCTTCGCAGCATCTGCCTCGGTAGCTCAGTCGGTAGAGCAGAGGACTGAAAATCCTCGTGTCGGTGGTTCGATTCCGCCCCGAGGCACCATTTAACTAGTATTGCCTAGATAACTGCGGAAGTGGCTCAGTGGTAGAGCATCGCCTTGCCAAGGCGAGGGTCGCGAGTTCGAATCTCGTCTTCCGCTCCATTAAAGCTCATAAGACCTGGCTTAGCCGGGTTTTTATATCTGATATAAGTGTTCCTATATTTTATAGTATAGCTAGTGGTGCGGTGGCGAAGTTGGCTAACGCTGCGGACTGCAAATCCGCCATTCGTCGGTTCAAATCCGACCCGCACCTCCATAACAAAATGCCCGAGTGGCGGAATCGGCAGACGCACGGGACTTAAAATCCCGCGAGACTTCAATCTCGTGCCAGTTCAAGTCTGGCCTCGGGCACCATGTGAGAGTAAGGCTAATAGCCATAATAAAAAGACACCTAAAAGGGAGTTGGGCTTAGGGATTACTCAAAAAAGTAATTTTTGGCCGACTTTCTTCAAGCGGAGGATACAAAGCAACGGCTATGTAAGAGTAGAAATGCTCTGGCATGGTCGTTTTCTTTTCGTTTGAAATTAGATGATAGTTTTTGTAATTAAATGTATTTGGATGAGAATAAATCTGTGCTTAATGGCATGTTCGGAAATTAGTTTAGAAAAAGCACAGATTGACTTAGGATTAATTATTTTGTATAATTAAAATGACCCATAATTAGGGCGAAATTGACCTAAAAATAGTTCGTTGTAGGAGGACTATGAATGAGAAAAATTAATGATAGTGAAAGGATTTTTTTGAGTACATATCTTCTACACAAAGATAACAGAATACGCCTGCCAAGAGCCATTGAAAATAACCTGCCAGTGGTTCCGGGTAAAACGCATTTTGATATTTATTTTGATGTGAAAAATCGTGAATTAATTCTGAAGATATCTGAAAAAGAGGTGAAGGCTGATATATGAATGTGAGTATAACTGAACAAAATACAAGAATAACCTCTTTAGCTGATATTATTCAAAAAGCCAGAATTGCATTAATTGAAGATAATTTATCCATAAGATTTTCTTCAGATGATACAAGGCGAATTGTTATGATTTGTTTACTCTATATGCTTATCGATCAAAAGCATAATAACAATCCCCCTTGTGTGTTGTCGGATTTTCTTAATAAATCAAATTTAGTTAGCCTAAGCAAGGATTGGATTAGCGAGCACTTGGATAGTTATTCAATCAATGTTGAGCGAACAATCAGCATTTTGCTAAGTCTTAATAAATTACCTGATTGGCGCAAGCTTTTAAACTATGCATATGAGGCACTTGAGTATGATACCGATGAGTATTTTTCGATAGATGTTAAAAGAGGGGTTAGGAACCAAAATTCCAAAAAGAAAAAGCAAGGAATTTATTACACCCCAGAAGATGTAATTGATTTCATGGTATCTCAATGCATGGATGCATTATTTGCCAATAATAAATTAGTTGAGCCTTCTTTTATTGATTGTAGTTGTGGAACGGGTGTTTTCTTATTAAAAGTATTCCTTCGTTTAGAAAACTCGTTCAATGCAGAACATGACTTAAAGAGATCATTACAACTGATGAGAAAATGTATTTGGGGAGTAGATATAAGTCCAAATGCAATAGATAGTTGTAAGATGGTTTTTGCAACATATTATCTGGATAATTATCTCACAGCTATAGATCAATTAGATGAAATTTGGAGTATCCTGTGCGATTGTTTTTATGTGGGCGACTCAACAAATCTCGATGAAGTTATTAGACGCAATGAGAAGTTACCCGACACTTATGATTGCATTATCGGTAATCCTCCATATGTGACAC
>JAPXME010000011.1:0-19594 GCA_033809185.1 Clostridiaceae bacterium | reverse complement strand
GTATAGAGGTTATCTATAAAGTCCAAGGGGAGTACGGTGAGAAGCTCAAAGTCGTTACCGAAGTAAAGACAGACAGCGACATACTCTGGGGAGAGCATAAGATTGTCGGGGCTGAGAACAAGCTGAAGTGTCTCTTACGAACTAAATGGACTTAAGAAAGTACAAATAATGTATAATTTTTGCGCAATCCGGCCATTATATGGATATTAATGGCAAAGGAGGCGCAAGGGTTGAAGGATTTTAAATATAAACATTTATGGGGCCTGGTTTTGCTGATTTCCTTAACTGCTTTTGGTGCAGTTTTTATTTGGGCTAATCTCTCTGAGGACAGACCGCCCCAGAAGACTATAATTAATCAAGCTAAGAAGATTGTTGAAGAGGAAACAGAAGTTTATAGTAGAGAAAAATATAGCCTTTGCCAAAAGATAGGCTATTCCTGCAAACAAGAGATTCTCCTTAGCGGTGCTGAACGCCAGGAACTGAATAATCAGGCAGAGAGTGAAATACTTAAGAAGTATCCTCCGGAAGCCGGGTGGACAATTAGTTGGGAAGGCTCCCGCTTATATTTAGAAAAAGAGATTCAGGGTCTGTGTCCTGAACACCAAAAAAGATGGCATCTAGGTTTAGATCCCACTGAAAAAAAGGTAGTTGTATATCTTGGGCCTGCAGCAGTAGGTACTGAAGGCGGCCTTGTCAGGGAAACAGATTTGGAGATAGACTTATTACCAGAAGATTTGCAGCAAAGGGTGAGGGAGTCTACTATTGAGTTTTTGAACTGGGAAGAGTTAATTGCCACTTTGGATAGCCTAGCTGAGTATGCTGAACATGCCGGAGGCTAGAATGAGGATTGATAGGAATATTTAGCAGACAACACTTAATAGTAGATAATAAATGGATTGGTGTGTGCCAATCCTTTTTCTGTACTAGATATACCGCCCAATGGCTTTAATGATGGCATTGGCCGAGGACAATATACTAGCAGTCTTAAATGCAGGATAAGAATAATTCTTTAAGATTGGTCTCAAGCTGACCAATCTTTTTTTTCGGTGAGAGGATAAAGGAATGTAGGTCAGCAAAAGAGAAATCAAATACAATCCGAACAAAGTTTACTTTATACTTTATAATAGTAAGAAATGAACTAGTATAATAATAATGAGTTTAGTAAAGGAGAAACTATGATAATATTAGGTGTTGATCCCGGGACAGCCATCTGTGGCTACGGGGTAGTCGAGTATAAAGGCAATCATTTTCGCCTTTTGGACTATGGGACAATACGTAGTTCTAGTACGGAAAGTACTGCAGCTAGGCTCCAGACCATACATCAGGGTCTAAATGAGATTATAGAGCAGTATCAACCTGAGCAAATGGCTGTGGAAGAACTTTTTTTTAACAAGAATGTGCGTACAGCTTTAACAGTAGGACAAGCCAGAGGTGTGATACTTTTGACCGGGCAACAAAACGGCTTGCCAATTGCTGAATACACGCCTTTACAAGTCAAACAAGCGGTAGTAGGTTACGGTAGAGCTGAGAAAGCTCAGGTGCAGTTTATGGTGAAGACAATCCTTAATCTGCAGGATATTCCTAAACCTGATGATGCTGCAGATGCCTTGGCTATAGCTATTTGCCACGCCCACTCTATGGGTAGCTGTTTTTGTAATAATTGAGATAATTATATTACTGAGATAATGATCTTGTCCAAGGAGGTAATCCTGATGTTAGATTTTATTCAAGGGGAGCTGATAAAAAAGGAACCTGATTACGTGGTTCTACTGGTGGGAGGTATAGGTTATCGCCTGATGGTTTCTGCCATAACCCTTGCTGCTATGCCCACTATTAAGAATAGTGTTACCTTATATACTCATCTGCATGTGCGGGAAGATGAGCTTACTCTTTATGGTTTTGCTACTGAAGAAGAAAAAGAGCTTTTTGCCATTTTACTTTCAGTTTCTGGCATTGGTCCGAAGCTGGCCATGGCCGTTCTTTCAAAAATGAATGTAATGGAATTCAAACGCGCCATTATTCTAGGTGATACAGCTATGCTGACTACTATTCCAGGGGTGGGGAAAAAGACTGCTGAACGTATGATTCTGGAGTTGAAGGATAAGGTAGGGAAGCTGGACACTGAAGCTGATAGTGAAATGCAAATTACTACCGATAGCCCTGCTACAGATCTGCGTAGTCAAGCTGTGACAGCCCTGCTGGCCTTGGGATATAGCTTGGCAGAGGCTCAAAAGGCTGTGCCACTGAATGCTCAGGCAGAAACAGTGGAAGACTTGGTACGGTTAGGCTTGAAAAACCTAGCTCGTTTCTAATCGCTATTGCTAATAAGCATCATTATTTAAGCTGAAAGGATCGGGGAACGTGAAGAAATGCCGGAGACCCCAGATGTTTATTTTTATCTTGCTAATACTGCCTATATTGCTTTTCTCTGCTTGTAACAAGACAGGAGGGTTTTGGCGGTTCGAATCTGAAGGACAGCACGGACGAATACAGGAGCAACAAGCTTCCACGCTAATCCAGCCGGAGGCTGCAACTATAGCAGAACGCTTTATAGTGCCTGACGGTTATGAGCGGGTTCCTGTAGCGTCTAATTCCTTTGGAGAGTATCTGCGTAATCTCCCTCTAAAGCCTCACGGTTCCAAGGTCCATTATTTTGATGGTAGAATAAAAGCTAGAGATGTTCATGAGGCTGTAGTAGACTTAGATGTAGGTACCCGGGATTTGCAGCAATGTGCCGATGCAGTTATTCGCCTAAGGGCAGAGTACTTGTATCAAGAACAGAGATATGAAGAGATACATTTTAATTTCACAAATGGATTTAATGCCGAATATGCCAAATGGCGTGAAGGTTATAGAATAAAAGTAGAGGGAAATTCGGTATCCTGGATTAAAAGCAGCAATCCTTCTCAGAGCTACGAAGATTTCCGCAAATACTTAGATCTTGTTTTTGCCTACGCCGGAACCTTATCCTTAGCCCAAGAATTAACTCTGGTCCAAGTGGCAGAAATGGAGATCGGTGATGTCTTTATTCAAGGGGGTAGTCCCGGTCATTGTGTTATAGTGGTAGATATGGCAGAGCATAATGAGACCGGGGAAAAGTTGTTCATGCCGGCCCAGGAAATTCATATTTTAAAAAACGGAAGGGACTCTAGCATTAGTCCCTGGTATTCGGCATACTTTGCTGATGAGCTTAGGACCCCCGAATGGACTTTTCAGCAGGAGGACTTAAAAGGTTTTCCCGAGAATTAACTAGGTAATTCAGCAGAAGGAGGAGCAAATGACGGAGGAGAGAATAGTTTCTCCCGGATTGGGGAGAGAGGAACAGGAAGAACTGAGTTTACGGCCTAGTCGCCTAAGTGAATATATTGGACAGGACAAGGTAAAGGAAAACCTGGCTGTGTTTATTACTGCCGCTAAGCAACGAAATGAGGCTATAGATCATGTGTTGCTCTATGGTCCTCCAGGCTTAGGAAAAACCACCTTAGCCAATATTATTGCACAGGAGATGGGATGCCAGATTAGAGCAACATCAGGACCGGCTATTGAGCGGCCGGGGGATCTAGCTGCGATTCTGACTAATTTGCAAGCTGGCGATATTCTATTTATTGATGAGATTCACCGTCTAAACAGGGCAGTAGAAGAAGTCTTGTATCCGGCTATGGAGGATTTTTCTCTTGATATTATTATCGGTAAAGGCCCAAGTGCTCGTTCCATCCGCTTAGATTTGCCGCCTTTTACTTTGATCGGAGCTACTACCAGAATCGGCAACCTCTCAGCACCTCTAAGAGATAGGTTTGGCGTAGTCAGTAGGCTGGAATATTATAAGGAAGAGGATCTGGTGGTCATAGTAGAACGGGCGGCTAGGATTCTGAGAATCGGCATTGAACCGGAAGGAGCCAGAGAGATTGGCCGCAGGGCCAGAGGAACTCCACGGATTGCCAATAGACTCTTAAAAAGAGTCCGGGATTTTGCTCAGGTAGCTGGTTACAGTACCATCAACAAAGAATTAGCAGACAAGGCTTTAAATATGTTGGAGGTGGATGAGCTGGGTCTTGATTCCATTGATCGGATCATGCTTTCCACAATTATTACAAAGTTCGGTGGCGGCCCAGTAGGCGTAGAGACTTTGGCTGCTTCTATTAGTGAAGAGACAACTACTATAGAGGATGTCTACGAACCCTATCTGTTACAAATAGGCTTTTTACAAAGAACGCCTCGGGGACGAATTGCTAGCCAGGCTGCTTATGAACACCTTAAGTTAAAGTACAACAAAAAAGAAGATGATCAGCCGACACTTTTTACTGATTAGGAAGGGATTAACATGAAAGTATTGTTACACATCTGCTGCGGCCCCTGCAGTATTTATCCCCTTAAATCTCTGAGAGAGGAAGGCCATGAATTAAGAGGCTATTTCTTTAATCCCAATATTCACCCTTATACTGAGTTCCAAAAAAGATTAGAGACAATGAAAGATTATGCGGAAAAAGAACAACTGCCGGTAATCATTGATGATAATTATGAATTGGACGAGTTCTTGCGCCAGGCGGCTTTTCGGGAAGGGGAGCGTTGTCGCTCTTGTTATGCTACTCGCTTAAGAAGGGCAGCCCAAGTAGCAAAGAAAGGCAAATTTGAGGCTTTTACCACGACCCTTCTGGTTAGTCCCTTTCAGAAGCATGAACTGATCCAAGAGATTGGAACTGCTATCGGTACGGAATTAGGGATTCCTTTCCTCTATCGAGATTTCCGACCAGGCTTCAAGGAAGGTGTGGAGATTTCCAAGATGGAGGGTATGTATCGTCAGCAGTATTGTGGCTGCATATACAGCGAGAGAGATAGGTATTATCGTCGATGACTTTTTCCCTTTTGCGGGCAGGAAAGGTGATGTATCCTGTCGAAAAGAAGGGGATGGGTCATTTTATTAATGCTGAGCTTTGTATGGGGGTAAAGATGAAAAAAACTGTTCTTGGCAAATTAGTTATTCTTACGCTAATAATGAGTATGATAATAATTCCTTTTGGCAGTAGCTCTGCTTTAGGTCAATATAATGTTTCTCAAAACACCTTGCGGGTGGCCTTAGGCCTTGATCAGCCTTCCGGTGAGTTTACTGTGCTAGAAGGGGAATATGAATTAATTGATTATCAGACTCAACGCATTATAAGCCCCAGTGTGACTGGAATGGTTGGCTCCTGGCTATGTGCTCCGGCAGGTGGAGCAGGGCTGCAAATTTCTAACAGTAGTGCAGGAATACAAGAACTAGGCGGGACAACTATTTTGCTTAGGCAGAAGAATATTAACGGACAGAATATTTTCCGTTATAAAAATAAACGTTATCGGGGTGACTTATTGCTGCAGAATGTTAATGGCAGACTGCAGGTTATTAATATCATTGATATTGAACAATATCTCTACGGCGTTGTTGGTGACGAAATAGGCTACACAGCACCTTTGGAGGCTTTAAAAGCCCAGGCTGTAGTTTCCCGTACTTACGCTCTTTATTATAAACAAAATCCTCAACTCCACTATGATTTGGGAATTACGACTAGCTGGCAGATATATGGTGGTTATGACAGTGAGTTACAAGCTGGGGGACAGGTAAAAACTGCTGTAGATACAACCCGTGGACAAGTTATTACGTATCAAGGCAAGCCTATTCAGGCTTTTTTCCACGCTAATGCAGGTGGTTATACTGAGGCTTGTGAAAATGTCTGGTGGGATTGTTTACCCTATATTCAACCAGTGCCCTCACCTCAGGATTCCTATGCCCTGCAGCATAGTCAAAGTAATGGTTGGCCTGCCTCTACTTATCAATGGGAAAGGACTTTTACCTTGGCGGAGTTGAATAATCGGATTGCCAAGTGGAATAATGCCAATCCTTCCGACGCTATCAGAATCGGTAGCTTGCAAAGGCTTCAGGCCAGTAGGTTTGCTGTTAATCCGGTTACTAAGGAGTTTATGAAAACTGAGACGGCTTCCCGCAGGGTCACACAGCTCGATTTTATCGGAACTAGTGGCGTGAAGAGCTTTACTAAGAATAAGGCCCGTTCAGTTTTAGATTTACCCAGCACTTTATTTGAAATTTTTAATGATTCTGTGGTGGCGATTTGGAATGCCTTTGGAAACTTGGATTTTCATAATGATGCCAGCCAGATAATTGCTGTTGCAAGAGGTGGCTACAAAACCAAACTAAATGGCGAAAATGGGCATTACTATGTAATAGGGGCTGATGGCCTCAAGCAAGTTCCTAAAAAATCCGATACTATCACCATAAAGGGCCGTGGTTCAGGTCATGGTTTGGGTATGAGCCAATGGGGGGCCAGAGGAATGGCGTCCCAAGGCAGTAATTATCAGCAGATTATTCTCTATTACTATAATCAGGGTAAGAATGACGGCACTATTCAAATAACAACTTATCAATAGTAAAGGACAGAGTATATGCGTCTGGAAGATTTCAATTATGATTTACCGTCTGAATTAATTGCTCAAGAGCCTCTTAGCAAGCGGGAGCAATCTCGCTTGTTGGTTTTAGATAAGAAAACCGGTACGATCTCCCACCGGACATTTTCTGAGTTGGGGGAATTTCTTCAGCCGGGTGATCTGTTAGTTTCCAATAATACTAGGGTTATTCCAGCCAGGTTATATGGCCGTAAAGAGAAAACGGGAGCCTTAATCGAAGTCCTACTGCTGACCCGACAGGAAGGTCGTACTTGGGAAACTTTAGCAAGACCAGGCAAAAGGGTGCAGCCGGGGACCAGAATTATTTTTGGTGAAGGTGAATTAGTGGCAGAAGCCATAGAAAAGACCCCTAGTGGAGGCAGAATTATGGAGTTTCAGTTTGAGGGTGTCTTTGAAGAAATCCTGGATCGCCTAGGACAAATGCCACTACCGCCATATATACATAAGGATTTAGAGGACAAGGAAAGATATCAGACAGTATATGCTCGTACACCTGGTTCGGCTGCTGCCCCTACGGCAGGCCTGCATTTTACCCCTGAAATGATTGATTCTCTAAAGGCAAAAGGCATCCAATGGGTGGAGATTTTGTTGCATGTTGGCTTGGGAACCTTTCGACCTGTAAAGGAAGAGGATATCACCAAACACCAAATGCACTCGGAATACTATGAGATTAGTCCCCAAGGTGCGGCAACTATTAATAAGGCTCTAGCAGAAGGGCGGCGTATTATTGCTGTGGGAACCACCTCTACCAGAGCTTTAGAAAGCAGTTGGGCCGGGGGACAGGTTCAAGGACAAAAGGGTTGGACCGATATTTTTATTTATCCAGGTTATGAATTTAAGGTTATCTCCGGCTTAATTACTAATTTTCATTTGCCGAAATCTACTCTCTTAATGCTTGTCAGTGCTCTAGCTGGACGGGAAAAGGTATTACAGGCATACCAAGAGGCAGTCGCGAATAAATATAGATTTTTTAGCTTCGGAGATGCCATGCTGATTATTTAATTTGGGAGGAAAACTAAGTGTCTGCAGTTACATACGAACTAATTAAACAAAGCAACGAATCTAAGGCTCGCTTGGGGATACTACACACGCCTCATGGCCCAGTAGAAACCCCGGTTTTTATGCCCGTCGGTACTCAAGCCACAGTAAAAGCCATGTCACCACGGGAATTGGAGGAGATCGGAGCGCGGATTATTCTCGGCAATACTTATCATCTCTATTTGCGTCCTGGTCATGAGTTGATTCGGGAAGCCGGAGGCCTCCATAGCTTTATGGCCTGGGATGGTCCAATCTTAACTGATAGTGGCGGCTTTCAGGTTTTCAGTCTGGGTGATTTACGAAAAATCACTGAAGAAGGGGTAGAGTTCCGCTCTCATATTGACGGCTCCAAGCACCTCTTCACACCAGAAAAGGTTATGGAAATTGAGATGGCCTTAGGACCAGATATCGCCATGGCTTTTGATGAATGTGTAGAGTACCCGACGACTTATGAATATGCTAAAAAATCTATGGAAAGAACTAGCCGCTGGGCTGAACGTTGTTTGAAAGCCCATACAAGAAAGGATCAGGCTTTGTTCGGTATTGTGCAAGGCAGTATGTACCGTGACCTCAGAGAGCAAAGTGCCCGGGACCTTGTACCAATGGATTTCCCTGGCTATGCTATAGGTGGCTTAAGCGTTGGAGAAGAAAAAAATCTGATGTATGAGGTCTTGGATTATACTGTGCCGTTACTTCCGGATAACAAGCCCCGTTACTTGATGGGGGTTGGCTCCCCTGATTGCCTTATTGAAGGCACACTGCGGGGGGTAGATATGTTTGATTGCGTATTACCAACGCGTATTGCCAGAAACGGTACTGTCTTTACAAAAATGGGCAGACTAGTGATTAGAAATGCTAAATACAAGTCTGATTTTTCACCTCTGGATCCCTATTGTACTTGTTATACCTGTCAAACCTTTACCAGGGCTTATATCCGGCACTTGTTCAATACGGATGAGATTCTAGGCTTGAGATTAACTACTATCCATAATTTATATTATCTGATAAACTTGATGAAGGATATTCGACAGGCTATTCGCGAGGATGCTTTACTAGAATTCAGAGATGAATTTTATAGCAATTACCAGAATGATGGGTTATAATAACTAATGTCTAATATTTTGTGATTTAATTATTAAAGGAGGAAATGTTTATGCCAGGCGGTGGAAGTGGATACGGAACTTGGATTTATTTGTTGGTGTTAGTCGTGATCATGTATTTTCTGATGATCAGACCCCAGCAGAAACAAAAGAAAACCAGAGAACAAATGCTCAATAGCTTAAAGAAAAATGATAGAATCGTCACTATTGGTGGGATTCATGGCAGGATCACTTCTGTAAAAGAAGATACTGTTAACATAGAGGTCGCCCCAAATGTAGTTATTAGTTTGGAAAAGAGCGGCATATCTCATGTTCATGTTGAAGCCACAATAGAAACTCTTAAGGATGAGGACAAGGCTGAAACTCAGGATGAGGAAAAAGCTGAGTAATCTATTAAAAAATCTATCAGTGAGGCTAAATTGCCTCTAATATGCGTATACTACATTAAAAAGTCGGTGCAAACCGGCTTTTTTAATTGTGAGAAACTAGGAATAGCATTGTAGAGGTAACACTTTTCTAGTAAAGCAACTAAGGGAAGAAAGACTTTTAGGGAGGATAGCTTATGGTTACTTTAGCAGAAGTAAAAGCAGATCCGGAGGTTAAGTGTTATATTGAAATGGCCAATAGCCATTTAGGGGCAATGGGATACACGGATCATAGTTTTCGTCATGTAGAGAAAGTTGCCCAAAAGGCTTATGAGATCATGACCAAGCTGGATAAAACATCAAGAATGGCTGAGTTAGCCGCAATCGCTGGTTACTTGCATGACATTGGTAATGTAATCAGCCGTTATGATCATAGTCAGATGGGGGCAATTCTAGCTTCGCGTATCTTGAGTAGACTAGGCATGGATTGCCGAGAAGTTGCTTTAATCATGGGGGCCATCGGTAATCATGATGAAGAAAAAGGGGAAATTGTGAATGAGATTACGGCTGCCCTAGTGCTGGCTGATAAAACGGAAGTCCATCGTAGCAGGGTTAGAAATAAGGATATTGCTACTTTCGATATTCATGATCGGGTTAATTATGCAGTGGAGAAGGCTGATGTGGAGGTTAATGTAGAGACTAGGGTCATCACCTTACTGCTTTCAATTGATACGACAATAGTTCCGGTAATCGATTATTTTGAGCTTTTTATGTTACGGCTTCTAATGTGTCGCCGAGCCGCTGCATTTCTAGATTGCCAATTCTCAATTATTATTAATGATGCTAAGTTGTTGTAGCGGCTTTTCCATAATATTACAGAGCCACTTTGTATTGTTCATAATTTGCCTTAATTGACAGGCTGACAAGCTGATAATATAATTATCTGGTATGGAATTTAAAATCTGTAACTTAAGGGGGAAAAATTGATGAGATGGGGTAAGGTTTTTACCTTATTTGTCATTGTTGTCCTTATAATCGGGGCTGCTTTTTTTACTGCGGAGCCTTTTAAGAACAATGTCAAATTAGGCCTAGACTTAAAAGGCGGTGTTCAGGTCCGTCTTGAAGCTAAAGGGGACGTTACTGACAGAGAAATTTCACAGGTAATTGCGATTATGCGTAATAGGGTTGACAGCTTGGGTGTTGTGGAGCCTATTCTGCAAAAAGAAGGTTCCAACCGAATTCTGATGGAATTACCGGGTTTGGAAAGTCAGGAAGAAGCTGTGGAGATGATCGGGAAGACTGCTCAACTGGAGTTCAGATTAAACGACGGAACTGTGGTCTTAACTGGTAAAGATTTAGTAGATGCTCAGGAAGTACTCTATGAGAATATCCCCTTTGTTACATTAACCTTTGGTCCTGAGGGCACGAAAAAATTTGCTGAAGCTACTCAGGAATTAGCTGAGAAATATGAATATGGCGATCCCAATCGAGCTATCGGAATGTATCTAGATGATGAGTTGCTACAGAACCCTCAGGTTAGAGAGGCTATCCAGGATGGAAAAGCCATGATTGAGGGTTATAAGGATTTACAGGATGCTCGTAATATGGCCTTGCTCTTAAAATCAGGTGCCCTGCCTGTTCCTGTAGAAGTTATTGAGATGAGGACTATAGGGCCAACTCTTGGTGCTGACTCTATTCAGAAGAGTCTGAAGGCTGGTGCTTTAGGGATAGCGGCTATATTCGTTTTTATGCTGATTATATATAGATTACCTGGAGTGATAGCTTGTTTATCCTTAATTCTTTATGCGATTTTACTTTTAGCCGTAACGGTATTAATCAATGCTACCCTTACTTTACCGGGTATAGCTGGTGTACTACTATCTATAGGTATGTGCGTAGACTCTAATGTTATTATCTATGAGCGGCTTAAAGAGGAATTACGGAGCGGGAAGTCCTTGCGCTCAGCAATTAATTCAGGCTTTACCCGCGGATTTGCAACTATTTTAGATTCTAACATTACCACTCTGATTGCAGCGGCAGTACTTTATTTCTTAGGTAGCGGCACGATCAGAGGATTTGCTGTTACTTTATCAATTGGTATTGTGTTAAGCTTATTTACTTCTGTTAGTTTCACACGTTTTATGTTGAGACTATTGGCTGATTCTAGAATCGCAAGCAATCCCAAATTTTATGGAGCTTAGGGGGTGTTGAAGATGGATTTTGTAGGTAAGCAAAAGATTTGGTACACTATAACCTTGATTTTGTTAGTTATCTGCCTAGGCTCTTTTATCTTCCAAGGTTTAAACCTAGGTAATGATTTTACAGGTGGAGTATTATTTCAACTGAAATTTGCCGATCAAAATATTGGTATCGAAGAAGTTCGGGGTGTTTTAACTCAATTTGGACATGGAGATAGTGGAATTCAAATTGGTGGAGATAACAGTATTACTATTCGGACAGATGATATGGCTCAAAGTCAACAAGAGCAGGTCTTGGATGGTTTCGAACAACTGGGAGAGTACGATCTCCTGCGGGTTGAAAAGGTTGGGCCGGTTTTCGGTGCTGAATTAAGAAAGGCGGCAACTTTGGCCTTAGTTATTGCCTCTGTCTTGCAGATCATCTATATTACTTTCCGTTTTGAGTTCAAATTCGGTATTACAGCTATTGTTACAGTTTTGATTGATACTATTCTTGCTATTGGACTCTTTTCTTTGCTGCAGCTTGAAGTAGACGGGAACTTTGTGGCTGCTGTGTTAACAATTGTTGGTTATTCTATTAATGATAAAATTGTTATTCTGGATAGAATAAGAGAGAATTTGCGTAATAGTAAGAAGAGCGATGATTTTGCTGAACTGGTTAACACTAGTATTCGTCAGTCCTTAACCAGATCTATCTATACAGGTATTTCTGTAATCTTTGTGTTAGTAACATTATTGGTATGGGGTGGCGAGACAACCAGGAATTTTTCCTTGGCCATGCTTGTTGGCGTAATAAGCGGCTGCCTAACCTCCATATTTATTGCCGGACCGCTGCTAGTTAATCTAAAGGTTGATAAAAAAACGACTGGAAAATTAGCTAGGGCAAAATCCTAAGACAGTAAGTTATGACATAAATACTAAGAAAGAAGAGCCCGTGGCTCTTTTTTCATATTGCTCTTTCCTGGAGCTTAACCCTAGGCAGGAATAGGGAAAGAAAAAGCGAAATAGAGCAGGAAATAAAAAGAGCAGGAAATAAAAAGAGTAGGAAATAAAAAAACAGGAATTAAAAATCGGACATTCACAAGGAGTTTCTATGCAAAAGAAAAGGATCTGGCGTTTACCCACAATTGAATTAGAACAGCAACTGAGTGTAGCCCAAGAGATGGGTGTGGCTAGGCCTTTAGCTCAAGTATTGCTAAATAGAGGATTGTCTTCTCCTGAACAGGTGCGAGAATTTATTGAAGCCGGCATAGAAAATCTTCGGGATCCTTTGGATATACCAGGGATGTTAATAGGGGCGGAACGGATAATTAAGGCTTTAGATCAGAATGAACATATCCTAATCTATGGTGATTATGATGTTGATGGGATTACTGCTACCACTCTTTTGACTAGTTTTTTGCGGGGACTAGGTGGACAGGTTTCCTACTATATACCTGACCGTAGAGACGAAGGGTATGGTCTCAATGTTCAAGCCCTAGAGCAGGCTCAGGCCAAGGGTGCCAAACTCGTAGTTACAGTTGACTGCGGCATATCTGCCAAGGAAGAGGCTCAAGCGGCGGTGCAGCTTGGCCTAGATTTAGTTATTACTGACCATCATCAGGTGCCTCAGGAATTACCAGAGGCTATAGCTGTGATAGATCCTAAGATAGTAGCTGAAGAACAGCCTTGGACTGATTTGGCCGGAGTAGGTGTGGCTTATAAATTGGCTCAAGCTGTGAAAAAGCTGTTAGGTGAAGACTACTACTTAGAGGAATATCTAGATCTGGTAGCCTTAGGTACTGTAGCTGATATTGTTCCTCTGCGCAAAGAAAATCGGATTTTAGTCAAAGCCGGGTTGGCCCAAATAAGTCAAACTAAGCGCCCTGGCTTACAGGCTTTACTAAATGTTAGTGGCATAGGCCAAGAACAGGTCACTGTTGGGCAAATTGGTTATGCTGTAGCCCCGCGCCTTAATGCTTGTGGTCGCTTAAGCCAAGCAGAAATAGGTGTGGAATTATTGCTAACTGAAGACGAAAAGAGAGCTCAGGAAATAGCTCAACTATTAGATCAGGAGAATAGATCCCGCCAAGATTTAGAATCTGCAATATATACTGAGGCCTTAGCCTTAGTTGAAAAGGATGTCGATATAAGCCAGGATAAGGTAATAATCTTAGCTGCAAAGGACTGGCATCCGGGAGTAATTGGCATTGTAGCCTCCCGCTTAGTGGAAAAATTTTATCGGCCCACAATCCTTATCTCCTTAGAAGAAGGAGTTGGGAAAGGTTCAGGCCGGAGTATCCATGGCTTTGACCTTTATCAAGCCTTGCAGAATGTCCAAGAATATCTGTTAAGCTTTGGCGGACATAAGATGGCTGCTGGGCTTTCTATTGCCGAGGATCAGCTTCCGGCTTTTAAGAGTGCCTTAAAGGCTTACACCGAAGAAGTCCTAACTGAAAAAGATCTAGTACCTTTTATAGAAGTGGACTGCGAAATACTACCGGAAGAAATAAATGCCGAATTATTAGAAGGTATCGACAAGCTGGCCCCCTTTGGATTCCATAATCCAGCCCCTGTGTTTGCCTTGCGAAATCGGTCTATCACTAACTGTTCTCAGGTAGGCAAGAATAATAAGCATCTGCGGCTTAGAGTTCAAAAAGAAGAGAATTCTTGGCTTGATGGTATTGCATTCCAGGCAGGCTCCCTAAAAGAAGAGGCCTGTACTTGGGAACGCTGTGATCTGGCCTTTAGTCCAGAAATTAATAACTGGCAAGGAAGATCACAGATTCAGCTGGTTATTAAGGATTTGAAATCAGCTACCCAGCCTGATGATCCTACAAAGCCTCTTTCCTTTTTGGATGAGCTCTACCAAGAAGGAGAGATCTGGTTAGAGGACGATTATTATCGGGATATTGGCGAAAAGGAAGAATTTTTTACCAAATTAGTCGGGGTTACTTTTGAAAACCGTCAGCAACTCTTAAGGGAGATTCCCGACGGGGATTCCTTAGAGATAATTCGTGAATATGATAATATACATGATAAATATGCGATTAAGGTCTGTTGGCAGAAGCAACATATCGGCTATTTAAACGTTAAGCTGGCTCGTAGACTAGCCCCTTTGATGGATAAAGGCGTAAAGTATGAGGCTTACCTGACCTTAGTAACCGGTCGCGATAAGTCTACTTTGGGCGCTAATATCTGTATCCAACGGAAAGAGGAGAAGCTTAGTCCAACTGATTATAATTTGCGAAGACAGCAGCTGGAGCAACTAGACCGGTCGGAATTGAGGGAAACTATTCGCCAGGCCATCTTGGGGAAGTATGATTACCACGAGAAACAACTAGAAGCTATTAATGCTCTAGAAGCCGGACAGAGCAGCCTAGTCATTCTTGCTACCGGCCGGGGCAAATCGGCCATATTCCAGACTGTAGCTGCTGAGCTTGCTATAACGAAGAAAATGATGACCCTCATAGTTTATCCACTACGTTCCTTGGTAAATGACCAATACAGGCAATTACAGTCTAAATTAGAGCCTTTAGGCATCGATGTGCAGGCTGTTAATGGTTCCATGAGTGTAAGTGAAAAAAAAGAATTCATGAAGAGACTGCTACAGGGTCAAGGTGATATAATATTGACAACTCCTGAGTTTTTGGAGTTTCATTTGGATAAGTTTAAAACTATAGCGCCGAAAATCGGACTTTTTGTAGTTGATGAAAGCCACCACTTGGCTCAGGCTAAAAGGCGGGGCTATCGTTCCTTGGCAAAAAGCTGGCGCCAACTTGGCAAGCCCCTAGCCCTGGCTACTACCGCAACCGCCAATAATGATACGGCTAAGGCCATAATCCAGAGTCTGGAATGTCAGAAGATTATTGTGGAAGAGTATATCCGGACAAATTTAAAATTATTGGATCGGCGGGATGAAAAAGATAAGCTGGCTTATCTACTCAAACTAATTGCTAGAGATGAGAAAACAGTGATCTATGTTAATAGCCGCAAGCAAGCCTATCAATTGGCCGGGGAGCTTCGTAGCTATTACCCTCAAGGCAAGGACCAGATTGCTTTTTATCATGGCGGCTTAAGCAGTGAACAAAGGTTAACCTTAGAGGATATGTATCGCCAAGGGGAATTAAAGGTTATGGTTACAACTAGTGCCTTTGGCGAAGGGATTAACATTGACGATATTAAGCATGTTGTGCTGTATCATCTTTGTTTTTCAGCTACTGAATTTAATCAGTTATCAGGGCGAGCAGGCAGAAACCGACAGGAAGCCTTTGTCCACCTGTTATTCGGCCGACGGGATCGTCAACTTAATGAGTTTATTCTGGCTAGCGTAACGCCTCCCCGGGAGGTTATGGGTATAGTCTATATATTTTTACGGGATCAGGCTGCCAAGAATAATCCTTTAAATTTAACTAACGCTGAGATTACAGAGGCTATGCAGAAAAAAGGTCTGAAAAACTTTCGAGAGCAGACAGCCTCAACTTGTTTAGCTATTTTTGAAGAGTTAGGGCTTTTGCTCAGAGAAGTAACGGGCAATAAGCGTTATATCCATTTTTGTCCTCCGCCCCCAGGCAAAATGAATCTTACTGATTCTATTCGTTATCAGGAAGGTTTGAATGAAGAGGAAGAGTTTAGAGAATTTGCCGATAATATTTTAGTAGCCGGGGAAGAGGAGATCATGGCTGCTTTTAACAAGCCGATTATTCCTCAGGGAAAGGTGCTGTAAGCGACGGGGGTGAGTTTATGTTATTTGAACAACTGATTGAGCAGGTAAAAAAATATCAGAATAATAAGGAACAGTTAAAAATCCTGGAGGAAGCTTATCAGCTTGCGGCTAAAGCTCATGAGGGTCAGACCAGGATTTCCGGTGATCCTTATATTTCTCATCCTTTGTCTGTGGCTTTAATCTTAGCTCAGTTGGAGTTGGATATTCCAACCCTAGCTGCGGCTCTACTCCACGATGTGGTAGAGGATACCCAGACAGGTTTAGAAGTTCTAAAGAAGAGTTTTGGGGAGGAAATTGCTTACCTGGTAGATGGGGTTACCAAGCTGTCCAAGATTGATTTTCGCACTAAAGAAGAACAACAAGCCGAGAATCTGCGGAAGATGTTTTTGGCTATGGGTAAAGATATTCGGGTAATCTTGATTAAACTAGCCGACCGTCTACATAATATGCGCACCTTAAGCCATCAACCTATCCATAAGCAAAAAGAGATTGCCAAAGAGACTATGGAGATTTATGCTCCCCTGGCTAATCGCTTAGGTATCTTTGCTTTTAAGTGGGAATTGGAGGATCTATCCTTCCGTTATTTGAAACCGGAAGAGTATCACAGCTTGGCTGAAAGAATCTCCATGAAACGCCAAGAACGGGTGAGTTTTATTGATAAGGTTATTGGTATTCTTAAGAATAGCTTAGATGAAATCGGCATCAAGGCAGAAATCCAAGGACGTCCTAAGCATTTTTACAGTATCTACAGAAAAATGGTTACCAAAGGAAAGGACCTGAATGAGATTTACGACTTGATTGCCGTTAGGGTTATTGTCAATAATGTCAAAGACTGCTACGGGGCTCTGGGGATTATTCATACCCTGTGGAAACCAATGCCGGGACGGTTCAAGGATTTTATAGCTATGCCTAAGCCTAATATGTATCAGTCTTTGCATACTACGGTGATGGGGGCTTTAGGTGAGCCTTTTGAAATTCAGATTCGTACAGTAGAGATGCATCGTACAGCTGAGCTGGGTATTGCTGCTCATTGGAAGTACAAGGAGGGCAGTAAGGCTGGTGGTAAAGACTTTGACAAGCGGTTGGCCTGGCTTAGACAGGTCTTGGATTGGCAGACAGAAGTCCGGGATACCAAAGAATTTATGGATATCCTGAAAATAGACGTTTTCTCCGATGTGGTTTTTGTTTTTACTCCTAAAGGTGATGTAATTCAATTACCAGCAGGTTCTGTACCCCTTGATTTTGCTTACCGGATTCACTCTGGAGTAGGGAATCGCTGTATCGGTGCTAAAGTTAACGGACGCATAGTGCCTTTAGAATATGTGCTGAAGAACGGCGATATTGTGGAGATTTTAACTTCAAAGCAGACTAACGGACCTAGCCGGGATTGGTTGAATATAGTTAAAACGTCTCAAGCTAAGAGCCGGATTAGACATTGGTTTAGGAAGGAGAAAAGGGAAGAAAATATTGCTCTGGGTAAGGAACTCCTTGAGCGGGAATTAAAAAGGCTTGGTTTAGAAGTCAGCGAATTCTTTAAAACTGAGCATTTACAGGATACGACTAAACGCTATGCTATGAGTCATCCTGATGACCTAATGGCCTCTGTGGGGGAGGGCACCTTAAACCCAGCTAATGTTGTGGCTAGAGTCAAGAATGATATCTATAAAGGAAAGACCAAAAAAGAAGCCGATGTTTCTGTAAATGAATTTATCCTTCCGGAAAAGAAACAATCAGTAGTTTCTAAAAGCCAACAGGGTATAACTGTAAAGGGTGTTGACGATGTGATGGTCAGACTCTCCCACTGTTGTAATCCTCTACCGGGGGACCAAATTATTGGTTATGTTACTAGGGGGAGAGGAGTATCCATTCATCGGCGGGATTGTCCTAACGCCATTTACCACATGAGAGAAGAGGCTGGACGAATTGTGGAGGTTGAATGGGATGAGGGCAGTGATTATACCTATCAGGTAGAGATCGAAATCTTGGCTTTGGATCGGGCTCGTCTGGCTACTGATGTAATGAATGCTATCGCCGATATGAAAATCGCCATTAATTCTGTCCACGCCAGATCAATTAAGCAAGGGAAGGCTGTTCTTAACCTGAAGCTGGAGATTAAAAGTCTACCCCAATTAAATCTAGTCTTTGATAAATTGAAGAGGATTAAGGATATTATTGATGTTAATAGAGTAAAACCAAAGGATTAACGGGATGAGGATTAATCTAAGGAGGGAATTATGCGAGCTGTAGTGCAAAGAGTAAGACGAGGCTCGGTAACAGTAAATGATGAGCTTGTTGGAGAAATTGATGAAGGTCTGGTTGTTCTCTTAGGGGTTGGACAGGCAGATGGAGAAGCTGAAGCCAAGTATTTAGCGGAGAAAATTGCTAACCTAAGAATATTCGAAGATTCAGCAGGTAAAATGAACCTCTCCTTAGTGGACATCGGTGGAAGTATCTTAGCCGTCTCCCAGTTCACCTTATATGGTGATTGCCGCCAGGGACGGAGACCTTCTTTTACAGCTGCTGCCCCTGCTGAGAATGCTCGCAGTCTGTATGAGCTATTCGTAGAGGAATTGAAAAGACTAGGTGTGCCTGTAGCTACCGGAGTATTTCAAGAGCATATGGTGGTTACAATTGAAAATGATGGTCCTGTTACTTTATTATTAGATAGTGAGAAAAATTTTTAGGAGGGAATATAGTGAAGATAATAACCCTGATTCTAGGGATGACAGCCACCAATTGTTATATCGTTTATGATGAGAACACAAAGGAAGCTATGATTATTGATCCTGGTGATGCCGGGAAAAGAATAATGGCTGAAGTGGAAAAAAACCAATTACAGGTTAAATATATCCTTAATACCCACGGACACGCTGATCATATCGGAGCTAATAAGTATGTGAAGGAAGCTACTGGAGCGGAACTGTTGATCCATGCTGAAGATGCAGAGATGTTGACGGAACCAAGCCTTAATCTTTCTGTCTACTTTGGTGAGCCAATTACCGGTCCGGCGGCGGATCGAGTCCTCCAGGAGGGTGAGACTATTAAGGTGGGCTCCCTAGAGTTTAAGGTTTTGCATACTCCCGGACATACAAAGGGAGGAATTTGCTTGGTTTGTGGTGATGTGGTGTTCAGTGGCGATACTTTATTCCAGTATTCTATCGGCCGCACCGATTTTCCAGGAGGCTCTTATCAGCAGCTGATTAATTCCATCAAAACAAAGCTGATGCCTTTGGATGATAAGATAGTGGTTTATTCAGGTCATGGCCCTCAGACTACTATTGGTGCAGAGCGCCGGGGCAATCCATTCCTCGGCTAAGTGTGTAAAGCTATGAAAGAGATTGTAGTTGTCAGTAATGATCCCTCAGATGCTAGGATTCTAGGTGATGTGTGCCGGGTTTATTTCCCTGGCAGTGTGCCAGAGCATCTTCCTCTTACTGAAACGCTTGAAGTAGAGGGACTTGAAAGGGACGATATTCGGATTATCATCGAAGAAAAAACTGAGCCTTGCAGTTTTCGGGTGAAATTGTATACTGAAGGACAGTGTTATGATGGTCACAGCCGTGATAGCGGCGTTTTTATAGATGAAAATCAGCAGAACAAAAGGCGCCGTTTACTTAGGTTAGGATTGCACCAGGCCTTAGTTCCCTATTTGCTGGAGCGTGGTAGGCTAGTAAGTCCCTGGGGGATCTTGAATATGGTCAGACCTACCAAGACAGTACATCGTTTACTTAATAG
>JAPXME010000010.1:0-21096 GCA_033809185.1 Clostridiaceae bacterium | reverse complement strand
TCATAAGGTGTAATCGACTCTAAAAGCTTCTTTTCAATTCTGTCCACAGCTATTGCTGGCACATTAGCCAGACCAATAGTACCGCTTTTTACTATACTGTATATCTTTGTTTCAGTGTATTGCCTTTTACCTGCCCTCCAGGTACGAATATTAGTACCCTTTCCTTGATAGTTAACCTCTGATTGCAGATCTGCCAGCCAATAGGGCTGATACAGACCAGTCATTTTTTCTAATTGTGAACTACTATAAAAATCAACGGGGACAAACATATGGGACTTAGCCCAAGAGAGAAAGTTCTTCTTGGCCTTTTCTTTATTTATGGCAAAAGGGATAATCTTATCCGGTGCAAAATCTCCGATTAACCGTCCCGTTACTAAAACGGGATTATGGCAGTAATAGCAAAAGGTGGCAGAAGTATCTTCATCACTTACGACCTCTGCTCCACAATTGTTACAGGTATAGCTATATAAATTAACCTTCTGATCTTCAGTTTGACTGCCTCCCTCTTGGCTTTGTTCTTGCCCTTTTTGGGCGGCTGCCTCGGCAATTCTCTGATTAATTAAGGCTAATTCTTCATCAGTAAATTCACTTAGGCAAAACTCACATTTTGACTTTTGTAGTTCAGGATTAAACTTAAGTCCGCCACCGCAGTTTGGGCACTTATAACTGACTGTACTCATTTAATCACATCTCGCTTTTATTAATTATTTATCTTAGTGACGGCACCTACCTCCACCTCTATAGGCAAAAGATAAGTGCCGCCAAACCTCGAAAACAGTAGATATCTATAAATAAAAGATTTATGATTTCCTTGCACAGGGTGAATTGCCCTATTACTATAAGCGGTTTCCACAATCGGGACAAAAGTTAGGTTTTTCGCCACTGAATTTATACCCACAATTTGAGCAAAAAGAGGCTTCAGCCCTCTTCGAGCCGCAATCAGGACAAAAATTACCGGTATTCTCTTTACCACAACTGCATAACCAGCTATTGCTGTCCTTATTGCCTTGAGCAGTAGCAGTCCCTTGGCTAGTTTGTTGTTGATTCATTTGTTGTGTCTGCTGCATCATCTGCATCTGTTGTAGATTAGCTTGGGAAGCAGTACCCATAAATCCACCACCTGCCTGCATACCCATTCCCATACCCATAAAAGTAGCTGCGCTGCCAGCTTCATTTGAGCCAGCGGCCTCCAGACCTCTAGCTATAGAACCCTGGACATAGCCTTCGCGAATGGTAGGGTCAGACAACATTGCGCCTTTGTTGCGCATATTGATAAGCTCTTTGGATTCATCATCATAAGAGATGCTGGCAATACCCACAGATTGAATCTGAAAACCACGCATACTTCTCCACTGCTCATCCAGAGCATCAGCCAAGTAGCGGCTTAACTCAGTGCCTTTGGAGACAACATGGGAAATCCTGATTCCGTCTACGGACATTTGGTTCATCGAAGTTTGCAGGGCTTCCAAGAACTCCGATAAATATTGCTCGTTAATATCTTCAATATCAACAATATCCTTATTCCTAGGGATAACCTCCCGATAAAACAAGAGAGGATCTGTCACTTTAATGGAATAGGTGCCATGAGTTCTTAAGAATAATTCGGAATTATAAAAATTATCAAAGTAGTTGATAGGGTTAGGAGTACCAAATTTAATCCCTTTAATCTCCTGAAGGTTAACATAAAAAACCTTCTGGGCAGTTGGCGTTACTCCACCGAATTTAATCCTTTTAAAAGATTCTTTCAATGACTCACCGAATTGACCATTAAACAAGGAAGGAAGGGCTGAATCATCTACAATATAGTATCCTTCCTCCGCTGTATAATCCACTATTCTTCCGCCATCCACAAGCATCATAAACTGATTAGGATAAACATGAATTACAGAACCGTTAGAGACAGTATTTTCTGTCCCTTTTTTATTAGCGTTTCTCTTATCATTTGGACGTACCTTTACCCCGGAAGTGAATACAGTAGAATCACTCATATCCCCCGGTTCAATGACCTCCAACCAAGAATCTGCTAGAGAACCACCAATTGCACCGGCTACAGCCTTAATTATGCCCATCTTTTATTCCTCCTCAGATTTCAGATAACTCTAAATATCTACTGTTACATATATTACCATAAGGAATTTTACTTGCCTACCTTTTTTTCTCCCTTTTTCTTTCTTAATCAGAGCTTTTCCACAGCATAAACCTTCTAAAACAACAAAATGGGGTAAGTCTCAACTTACCCCATTCATAATTGGATTATCTATTCTTGTTCCTTGGCCGCTTGGGTTGCTTCAATAACACCTTTAGCGATTTGAGCCGGAACGTCTTCATAATGATCAAATTCCATGCTGTAGCTTCCCCGTCCTTGGGTAATAGATTTCAGATCTATTGCATAACGATACATCTCAGCCAAAGGTACTTGAGCCTTTACGACTTGCCATTTACCTTGAGGCTCCATGCCCAGGATCCTGCCGCGTTTACCGTTCAAATCACTGATAATATCACCCATGTAAACTTCCGGTACATAAACCTCCACATTCATAATCGGCTCCATTAGCACCGGATTAGCCTTCTCCACACCCTTCTTGAAGGCCATACTGGCAGCAATCTTAAAGGACATTTCCGAGGAGTCAACATCATGATATGAACCGTCAAAGAGTGTTACCTTCACATTAGTTACAGGATAACCAGCCAGAATTCCTTCTTCCATGGCTTCCCGGACACCCTTTTCTACAGCCGGGAAGTAGTTTTTCGGTACCGCTCCACCGAAAATCGTCTCGGCAAACTCAAATTCCTTATCAGCTAAAGGCTCAAAACGGAGTTTGACATGGCCATATTGCCCATGGCCTCCGGATTGCTTTTTATGCTTATATTCATACTCAGCGGTACTTCTGATAGTTTCACGATAAGGTACTTTAGGCGTCTTGGTTGTTACCTCTACACCAAATTTCTTAGCTAACCTCTCTAGGACAATATCTAAGTGGAGCTCACCCATTCCAGAAAGAATCGTTTCTTTTGTTTCAGGATTCTTTTCTAACCTAACAGTGGGGTCTTCTTCCACTAACCGTACTAAACCAGAACTCACCTTATCTTCATCGTTCCGCGACTTGGCATTAACAGCCACTGAATATAAAGGACTAGGGAACTCAATACCTGGTAAAGCAGTTGTCTTGCCTTTTACACCTAAGGTATGACCAGTAGTAGTATCAGCTAACTTAGCAATAGATACGATATCTCCGGCGTAAACCTCAGGTACGGTCTGTTGGGTTTTACCGCGCATTACCAAGAGAGAACCGAAGCGTTCATCCTTTTCAATATTTACATTGTGGATTGTTGAATCGGCTTTAAGTACTCCACTAACTACCCGGACAAAGCTTAGTTTACCCACAAAAGGATCCGCTAAGGTCTTAAAGACAATAGCTGCTAAAGGCTCCTTATCTAGATCCTTACCTTCCAATCCTGGCTTATCGAGGGGAGAAGGTATCATATCTAGGATAGCGTCCATAAGTGGTTG
Source organism: Clostridiaceae bacterium (assembly GCA_033809185.1). GTDB lineage: Bacteria > Bacillota > Peptococcia > DRI-13 > JAPXME01 > JAPXME01. The sequence goes on along the minus strand of JAPXME010000010.1, from coordinate 17,585 downwards.
TACGCCGATATTCTTTATTGCTGAACCTGCAAAAACCGGAACAACTTTAGCCTGCATTACACCGGCTCTGAGACCTTGAATTATCTCCTCATCACTTAGAGGCTCACCTTCAAGATACTTCATTAATAAGTCGTCGTCCCCTTCAGCGGCTGCTTCCATTAAACGTTCCTTGTATTTCTCTATCTCGGCTTCCTCTTCGGCTCCTAAAGGATTTTCTATTACTTTATTACCTTCAAAACTATAGGCTTTGTGCTTCAAAATATCAATAACGCCACTAAAAGAATCTTCACTGCCTATAGGCAAGGTTAGAGGAACAATAGAGTTGCCAAATTGCTCTTGTAACTGAGAAAGCACTTTATCGTAATTGGAATTCTCCCGATCCAGTGAATTGATAAAGATCAAGCGGGGGATATTACCCTCTTCTGCCGCATCCCAATGTACCTCAGTCTGTACTTCAACACCAGCTACACCGTCAACAACCAGAATAATTCCATCAACTGCCCGCAAAGCACTTTTCACTTCACCGATAAAATCAGCATATCCGGGAGTATCCAGAATATTAATTTTGTGTTCTTTCCATTCCACCGGTGCCAATGTGGTACTAACAGTTACTTTTCTCTTAATCTCTTCTGGTAGGTAATCTGTAGTCGTTGTACCATCGTCAACTTTTCCTAAGCGTGTGATATGCCCGGCATTATAGAGCATTGCCTCGGCAAGAGATGTCTTTCCTGCACCTCCATGGGCTAGAAGTCCCACATTTCTGAGTTTCTTACTGGTATAAGTTTTCAAAAACGTCCCTCCTTTAGAGATTATTAATTATTATTTCTTTCCCTGCAGTAGAAATTCTACATATCAGAGATTAATCCACATATATTAACGGCACACAAACTTTTAGAAATTTACTAATTAAGTATTAATCATTTAACAAGTAAAATCCTGCTTTTCATTGGAGATTATATTTAAGTTTTATGACTTATTTTAATCGTATCTCTATTGTTGCCAGAGTGTATTATTTATTCTCCAATTCTTATTTATATTTTGACCGTTATTAACATAGTTATATTTTGAACTTAGGTTGGAGGGATAAGCATGGCTAAGCAGACCTTTCTCCAAGGCGCATTTATTTTGGTTATAACTAGTATAATCGTTAAAGCTTTGGGCTTTCTCTATCAGATAATCGTAGTCAGAATGATCGGCACTGAAGGAATAGGTGTCTATAATATGGTCTATCCCCTATATACTACTGTATTATTACTGGCTACAGCCGGTATTCCCACAGCTATAGTCAAATTTGTAGCTGAAGATACAGCTCGCAAAAATACCCAGAGCGTATCCGGAATAATGGGTATGGCTATTGCTATAGTCTTAATTACTTCAACTATAAGCTCTCTCTTTTTGATTTTCGTCTCCCCTGCCCTGATTCGCAAGTTTTATACAGATCCGCGGGTTATCCCGGCCTTTTTAATAATGATACCAACCCTATTGATGGTAGCAGTATCCTCTTGTCTCAAAGGTTATTTTCAGGGGCTGCAAGATATGCGTCCCACGGCTAATAATCAACTGATTGAACAGGCTATTCGTTTCTCCTCCGGCTTATTATTAGTATATCTATTGCATCCCTATGGCCTAACTTGGGCTACTGTGGGGCTCTCTTTAGGAGTACTTTTAAGTGAAGCTGGAGGCCTGCTATATATCTGGCATCTCTACACTCATAGGTTTCAACATCCAAATTTGCTCAAACGTCCTAACTCACCAACTGTTAAGAAACTTTGTACTTTTGGTATCCCTATCACCTTAACTAGAATTACCGGTACAATATCCTATGCCGCCGAGGCTAGCCTGATCCCAAGGCAACTTATCAGAAGCGGTACTACATTAACTCAAGCAACTTCTCTGTTCGGTGAATTAACCGGAATTACATTTACCTTGATTAGTATACCTTCTACCTTGACCTTTTCCTTGGCAACCACTCTGGTGCCAGCTATTGCCGAATCATTCAGTAATAAACAAAAAAAGGCCCTAGCAGAAAGGACTGGGGCAGCTATAGGAGTAACCCTTTGGGCAGGAATTCCTTGCGCGATTATTCTCTATTTTTGGGGTCAGGAATTAACCTATTTGCTGTTCAATGTGCCTAATGCCGGTACTCTCTTACGTTATCTTGCCCCAGTCAGCGTCTTTCTCTATCTCTGTCAGACTTGTTCCGGTATTCTTCAAGGAACAGGTTATGTGAAAACAGTATTTGTAATTTCATTTATCAGTAATCTTCTTAGATTAACAGGAATATTCATTTTTGGTGGCCGACCCGGAGCAGGTCTGGAGGGCATTGTCTTCAGTTATATCGTCAGTTTTATCTTTTCCGCAGTTCTGAACCTTATAATCGTCAAGCGTGTCACCGGTTTCAAGCCTGACTACGGATTTGGTCTTCGTCTGCTGTTAGGAGGCATTCTCCTCTGCCAATTATTAAAAATAACCAAAGGCTTAATCCAGGGTAACATAATATATCTGACTGCTTTAATCCTTCTCAATGTTCTGTTGTTTTTTATCTTCCTGTATGTATCTGGCGATAAATACACCCGACTTGTTCTAGATCAAATAATAAAGCGAAAAACTTAGGGAATAGCAAAATACTATTCCCTAGGTTTTTCCGCTTATAAATACAGCCTTGTTACAGCTTTATGTAGTCCAATTCATGCCTTTATGTAATAACTGACCTTTTACTCAGCAGGTGGGATTTCTAGGTTCTCCAACTCCATATCCTTGATCCTGTTCATAATTCGATAGTTGGTCAAATCAAAATGGATAGGAGTAATGGAAACGTAATTATTCGCCACCGCTACGCTATCAACATCCGGATCTTCGTCTTTGTGCGGCACCACTTCCCCTCCTAACCAGAAATACGTATTTCCTCGAGGGTCGATCCGCCGATCAAAGACATTGGCATATTCCCTTTGTCCCAGTTTTGTAATGCGAAAGCCCTTGAGCTTTTCCCTGGGTACAGCAGGAATATTCACATTAAGCAATGTATCAGGAGGGATTAAGTGTCTATGTTCATAGACCTTTTGGGCTAGAAAACAAGTGATTTCAGCCGCAGTACTGTAATCCTCCGCTCCAAAAGAAGCCAAAGATATTGCCATAGAGGTCATACCTTGAATAGCTCCTTCAATAGCTGCCGAAACAGTGCCTGAATAAAGAACATCTGTACCTAGATTGGGGCCGTTATTAATTCCAGATAGGACTAGACTGCATTTTTCATCAATAAATTCTTGGACAGCCAATTTTACACAATCAGCCGGTGTCCCTCCCACTGCCCAAGCTTTAGTTATGTTCGGGAAATTCATTGAACGAATTCTAATCGGGTCCCTGATTGTAATCCCATGGCCAATAGCACTTTGCTCCTCCATAGGAGCTGAGACTATTACTTCTCCTACTTGAGACATTTTCCGGGCTAATTCCTGAATACCCGGAGCCATAATACCATCGTCATTAGTGATTAATATTTGCATCAACCATTCCGCCTTTTTCTAGCTCAAAATTCATAAATACTGATACTTAATTTGCCGTCTTCTTTCTCTTGACGTAATCCTAGCATTACCCTGTATTCTTTAAGGTTTTTATTTAAGAAGTCTACCACCTTATACATTTCATCATAATACTCAAAGCTCCTCGTGGCAATTAGCTCTAGTTTGTCTTCTTTTCCTTCTCTTGGCTGCATTTCTTCCTCCTATTTAGATAAGCTTGTATTATCTTTTTCTCTTTTAGGCCCTGGCATTGATAAGGCTTAAGGCTTCAGCCCTTGTTGCCTCTTGTGTACGGAATATACCACGGACAGCTGAAGTAAGAGTTTTGCTGCCCGGTTTATTGACTCCACGAATTGTCATACACATATGTTCTGCTTCTATCACCACTATTACACCCCAGGGGTTCAAAGCTTTCATAATAGCATCAGCAATTTGCGAGGTTAATCGCTCTTGTAACTGAGGCCTCTTAGCATAGCCTTCTACTACCCTGGCCAGCTTTGATAGGCCGGTAACTTTACCTTTTCTGGGAATGTAAGCCACATGAGCCTTACCAAAGAACGGCAGTAAATGATGTTCACAAATAGAATAAAGTGGAATATCCTTAACCAGAACCATTTCCTCATGATTCTCAGAGAAACAGACTTCCAGATGTTTCTCTGGCTCCTGATGTAGACCCTGAAAAATTTCCTCACACATCCTGGCTACACGCTGGGGTGTCTCCAGCAAACCTTCTCTTTGCGGATCTTCACCAATAGCTTCTAAAATCTGACGTACAGCGTCTTGAATTTTCTTCTGTTCCATGTATGTTACCTCTTTTGTATATTTTGAACATCATTCTACCATATTTCTACTTATTATTCTAAACCAAGAGATTTATTATAGCAATCTACAGCTAAATTACCTGCGCCAAAGTCTTCATAGATCTGTCCAATGGCCGACCAATAAAAGCGTTGTTTTTCAGGAATCTTTTGCAAGTAGCCGGTAAGCTCCAATGCCTCCATATACTTTTTCTGCCTCTGCAAACAACAGATCAGATTATAGGCAATATCCGGACTACCATCAGACGCGGCCAAACCACGATAATAGTTCTCCTCTGCCTCCGAATATTGGGATTGAGCTTCATAGATCCAGGCTAAGTTATTCAATATCTCCGAATCCTGGGGATTAACTAATAGTAGATCCTTCATCAATTGAACAGCTTGTTCATACTTATTGGCGCGGGCATAAATAGCCGCAAGATTCTTCTTCCATTCCAAGTTCCCCGGATCTAAGCGTAAGGCTTCCTGATAACAATTAATGCTCTCCTCATACTCCTGCAACATACCATAACAGTATCCCAGGACATTTTGCAAGGCGGCATCGTCCTTATTCATAATCATCGTGAACTGGGTAATAGCACTATCGTACTCACCAAGACTAACTAGCACAGTCCCGTAATTATAATGCAGATAATCGTCTAAGGGTTTGCGGGCTACTGCTTCTTGGAGATACTGTTTTGCCCCATTTAACTCCTCCATACCTAAGAAACAAAGTCCAATATTATTTAGTAAATAAGGATCATCAGGTTTGAGGATCAAGGCTTCTGTAAAATAAACTAAGGCCTCAGAATAATCACCCCGATTTAAAAGCACCTGGGCTTTTGCTGCATAAGCCTCCCAAAAATAATCAGCAATTTTCATCACTCTATCATAAAGCGCCTCTGCCGCCGTCTCATGACCAGCTTTCTCCTCAGCTTTACCTAGCCAATAGAGATATTGAGGGGCATTATTGCCTAGTCTTACAGCATTAAGCATAGCGTGGACTGCCCGCTCCCACTCCTGGGACCGCAGATATAAGATGCCAAGAGTCCACCACTCATCTGCTCCGGCTTGTCCCCTTTCAGCTAAAGCCTTTAACCGTCTTGTTAATTTTACGTGTTTACCTAAAACTTGATAAATCGCTGTGATTCCCTTATGCCAAGTAAGATCAAGTTTCCGCTTAATTCCTCTCATTTTCTTACCTCCATACCTTTCTTCCTTAACAGCCTAATTGCTGCTTACATTTAGTAATCAATTCCACATACCAAGCCCAATTCCTTCCATTTATTTACATTCGGGCTTTAATTTCTCTGATTGTGAATACAACAAGGTTCCCGGGACCCGTCAGTAATCTTTGATTGCGTGACGGGTGGGGTTCTTATTACTGTAATACATAAACAAAGTCAGGCTGCATATTGATTAATAAAACAGTATGGAGGTGAAGAACTGTATGTTAAAAACTGATCACCAAACAGAAGCCCAAGGCTTAAAATTAAGATCTATAATTAAAGGCCTGATCTGGTCTTTAATCACAACATTCATCCTGAGTATTCTCTTTAGTTTGCTCCTACAATATACCTCCCTCTCTGAGGGTATGTTAGATAGCTACGGGACCTTTATTTTCTTTATTAGTATGTTAGTAGGTTCAATAATAGGAGCACGTTCAGCAGGCTGCAAAGGCCTTTGGCATGGCTTATCCATCACCCTGGTTTATTTTCTGTTCACCCTCCTTTTCGGCTTGGCTCTAAGCGCTTCATCCTTGACTTCTATCTTTGTACTCAAAAGGTTAGTTGCAGCACTAGCCGCAGGTGTATTAGGCGGAATAATCGGGATTGGTTTGGCTAATTAATCAATTTTCTCAACTCAATTATCTAAAGTAAAACTAGACTTAAGATGAGACTAACTCCCATCTTAAGTCTAGTTTTATTGTGAAACAACAAGGTTCCCGGGTACCCACCAGCAATCTTCGATTGCGTAGGTGGGTGGTTTATTTTAGATAAAATGTATGATAAAGTATTATTGTGTTTTTTACTGTTATTAAATGGCTAGGAGGTTGCCATGATAAAAAATAAATTGCGAATTTTTGTCCTGTTATTACTAACAACATTAGTCGTACTATTATTAGGATGTTCAAAAGATGGTAGTGAGCACTCTTTTGGAGCAAGCTGTAAAGTCTATCTAAAGGATTTACCCCTAGAGTATGAGTTATTATCAAAGGATATTCGCAATAATATTGAGATTTCCACTGTGCTACGTAATGTTTCTACCGGGAAAAATTCTCTTTTAAATTGACAGAGAAAAATAATTTTCAACAAACATTAGATTTGATTCCGGGAACCTATGACGTTCACAGTGTATTTATCTCAAATCCTGCTCTTGCTATATTTAATGTGGACACAAAATTATCCTCCGTAAAGATAGTAAAGAACAGTCAATTAGAACTTCCACTTTTTATAACAAACCATTCGGATTTTATTAAAACTATGGAAAATAATAAGCCAACAGATGAAATCCTCGGGGAAGAGATCTTCTCTAGGAAGGTACAATTTAATGGACAAATAATAGAATTAAATAGTATTAAAAAAATGTTGAAATTTAAAGCTACTGTTGATAAACAATTAGCTGCCGCTGAGACAGCCTATATTCCTTCTACCAGCCATGAAGGAGTTGCATTGGTTGTGCAAAACCAGACCAATCACCATCTATCAATAAACGATGCAACATTTATTGGAGTACACTTTTCTAAAAATAATGTTGTTCTACCAAAAGGAATTACACTGGGAATGAATATCTCTACTATCTCTCATTCCCAAAAAGGTATTTTAGGAACACCAGATTATTTTTTGGGTACGCCACTGATAGGAACAGTATTTAATGACACGACTCTAGTATATTTGGATAAAAACTCAGGCGATCGTATCAGCTTTCATGTTAATCCCAACGATCTACATGTAAGTTCTATTACATATGAATTTGAGAAATATGAGTAAACAGGAGTTGTTAAAATGGCGGCTATTTCTAAAATACTGAAGATAAATGCTTTAGCACTTCTCTCTTTTCCTTTGCTCTTAGTTTCAATTGGTGCAAAGTTACTATTAAAGGCTCTTGAAAAAGCCTTGATTTTCTTGATCGTTGGAGCCATATTACTTGGGCTATTGTTAATTAAAGAGATTTCTGGTAATACGTTGGAATTCTTTAGGGTTTTGGGTTTCTTTATAATATTTTGGATCTTTTTTAGAGTTTTATTTATAATCGTTGATATATTTAGAGCAATTGTAATGGCAATCTTTCTCTATACAATACACTTCTTGAATACAATTTTAAGTTTTATCTTTCAGATAAGTCATAATGGATATGCCAAAATTTATGATCTCTGCAAAGTTGAATATGAAAAATTATTACTCGAATTTAAAGGAAAGTATTTAAGATGGAGTTGCCTGTTTTGGTACTTATTAAAGTGTTTTAACCTGGTAATAATGAACCTCTTTTCTATCTCTAAGCCTATCTCTTTTGGAATCAGCATAGGCTTAGTCACTTACTCACTCTACTTTATCCAAAAGCCGTCATGAAAACATTTAATATTGGCCTAATTACATACTTAAAGTTGTTTCCTGTGTCAGAAGTAATATTTGCTGTACTTTTTCCTGCAATCTCCTTATTGGCAATTATTATAGTCATTATCTCTCTAGGTATTGAATGGGGCGAATGGGGGCAACTTTTAAAAATATCCACCCAGGACTATCAAAAGTATCGTATAATCATGTCACAACAAGCAACAGAACTTGCCTCAACTGATCTGGGCATGTATTCATTTGAGGAGGGAAAAAGCACGCAGCGTTGTCAAGAATATTTGAATACTCTTAATGAAATGTATAACGATATTGATAATCTACAACAGCAAGTAGATGCAGCTATGAACATTAAATATGATACCGCCATTATTTATAATTTTAGCGAATACACAGCATTGCTAAGCGAAATATCAAATAAGATGTCAACATATGATTCTGAAATATCTTGTACAGTTTTTGAAAGAAACTTTATTCCCTTAATTGATAAAGCACAGCTCTTATACAAGAGTATTACAAAATCCTTGTTAAATATTATTAAAAACGCCAGTTACTTTTATGTAGATACAAAAGATACAAATAAATCTCCGGATTTTTTTGAAGGATGTGCAACTGAAGAAGATTTAAAGAAAAGATATAAAGCCCTATGTAAAATTTATCATCCGGATATTGGAGGACATGAAGGGACCTTCAAAATTTTGCAAAATCAGTATGAGGAAAAAATAAAGGCGTCTTTTATAACTACTCTGTAGTAGATGAATCTTCAGTAACTACAAAATAATCATACTAATTGTTTTAAGCTGAATTTTATTGAGGAGTAATCTAAGGATAAGATAGTAAAGTAATAGTTGATTAATTAGAAAAAAAGTAGGAGCTTTCTAGGCTCCTACTTTTTCTTAAGAAGATTAAGAATAAAACGGGGGAGGCGAATAAAGTATACCGCCTTAATCTCTTTCATGTCGGTCACCCTCCAATCAAGATTGCTTTCCCCTGTATCTTATTACTAAAGTCTGAAATGGTGCTAGTCTACCTGAGAAAAAGAAGGTCAGGAATATAGAGCAAATTAACAGTAATAGCTGATATCCTTTTGCATAAACACAAACAGCAATTAGACCGGCAAAAATGGCCAAAGTGACAGCATAAGAGAAACGGCGAGATAAAATCCAACTAGTACATAAAACCGTACAGGGTATCCGAAAAAGAGCCGGGTTAACAGCCAGGCCCAGTCCCCAGAGAACTAGCCAAGGCGTGTAGTAGAGTCCTCGACTTTGTTTAGCAGCCAGAATATTACCTCCTAGATAACACAAGACAGCTAAAGCATAATAATCGGGGACAAGGAAGTTAAGGGCCTTACTTAGCATGAAAGCCTTCACTATTGCTCCGACACAACCCACAGCGAAGAACAAGAGTGCCTGAGTATTACGAAGGAACAGCCAGCCCAAGTGGGCATAATCCAGGTTGCGACAAATCCTCTGCCAAAGCAGTTCTTCGTTAAAAAGATAACCAGCAGCTCCAGTAAGTAGCCCAATTAGAATCATCTAGCTTACCCCTATCTAAAAGCCTATACTTTTAGAATAATATGCCGGACAAGCCTATTTATGACCTTTATTGTACTACTTGATATTAAGCTCTTTGAACCATTCCTGTACTCGCTGGGCTATTACAGATGTGGAACCGGTTGAATATTTTTGACTAGGCAAGGACCTTATGAATAATTTGCCATAGCGTTTATTAACCAGCCGATTATCTAAGATTATTACGACCCCACAGTCGTCCATTGTCCTGATTAGGCGACCATAACCCTGGCGAAATCTGAGTATAGCTTGGGGCAAACTGTAACTATAAAAGCCATTTTTCCCTTCTTTATTTAGCTCCTCCAGGCGGGCTTCCACTAAAGGAATATTAGGAGGATTAAAGGGCAAGCGGATCATTATTACCGCTGTTAAGGATTTGCCGGGCAGGTCAATTCCTTCCCAAAAGGTATTAGTACCAAAAACTATGGCCTTAGGATTATCCTTTAATTCATTGACCAGATTAATCCTATTACCATTAATACCATCAGCAAATAGTTCAAAACCCATTTCCTGTACAGACTGAGAAAGTCCTTCATAGACCTGTTTTAACTGTTTACGGGAGGTAAAAAGCACTAAGGTACCGCCCCTTGTAGCTTTTATCAAAGTCAAGAGTGCCTCTTGAACAGCCGAAGTATATATGTCCTCATTTACCCCACTTGGTTCAGGCAAACTGGTATCTACTAAAAGTGAAACCTGTTCGTCATATAAGAAGGGAGATTGAATTTGCAACACATCTACACTATCCTCTGGTATCCCTAGTTGCTCCAGTAGATAAGTAAAGCTGTTATTGACACTTAAAGTTGCCGATGTCAAAACCGCTGAGGTTTTCTGAGAAAAAAGTAATTCCTCAAATATTGGACCCGTATTAAGAGGAGTAATATATAGTCTTAGGTCAGGCCGCTTGTGCTCATTCTCCAGCCAATAAACCTGATCCTCTTTAAGTTCTGGTGTAAAGTAATTAGCTAGAAACTCCTTTTCCCTTTCCAATTCAGTTAAGACCTGTTTGAGTTGCCTCAAGGGGTTATCACTTTCCTGCAGCTCCAACTCCACGGTTAGGATACGATAAAGCCGCCGCAGATTATCTAGGAGTTCCATGGTGCCCAAGGATAAATTATTAAAAAGTATACTTAAGTTTTCCCACCAACGCTGCTGCCTTATCTCTTCCTTGAGCCTTAAGGTTTCAATATTAATGTTTTTAACATAATGAAAAATATCGTCAATAAGATGCTGCAGACCTGAAACCTTGTTGGCCGAGTCTTTGATAATATTCAAGGCTTCACTAACTTGGGGGTTGTCCTTCCCTAGTAAAGCCGGTAGTTGCTTCTTCCAATAGGGTAAGATACCACTCTTATTCAGAATATCCCTCTTGCGGCTGATCTGCTGCATTCTTCTCTGGGTTTCCCTTAAGGAGTAACTAGCACTAAATTGTCTGGTCCCTTCTTCCTCTAAATGGTGAGCCTCATCAACAATTAAATACTGAAACTTCGGTAATATAGCTTCACCTAGGAGAAGATCAGCCAATAATAAAGAATGGTTGACAATAATAAGATCAGCATATTGAGCTTTTTGCCTAGCTTTCTGATAAAAACATTCCTTGATATAGGGACAATCATTACCACCGCAGGTTTCCCGGTTACAGGCAAATTGACCAAAAAACTCGTTCTCCCAATTACGCAGATGTATCGTATCTTTATCACCATTTTGATCCTTGGCAAGCCAATGGACCATTCTAGCTAGCGCTACCCTTTCAAACCAGGTCAAAGAATCAGCATTATCCTTAGCTGTCTTCCATTTGTGTAAGCAAAGATAATTGCCACGGCCCTTTAATACCGCGGCTTTGAAAGCAAAGCCTAAGTTTTTTTGTAGAAATTTAATATCACTTTGTAAGATTTGTTCTTGTAAAGCAATAGTGTGGGTAGACACGACTACCTTTTCACTCTGAGATAGAGACCAATTTAAAGCCGGGACTAGATAGGCCAAGGTTTTTCCTACGCCGGTTCCGGCCTCAACTATAAGATGCCGCTCTTGCTGGAAGGCCTTGGCTACAGCTTTCATCATCTTGATCTGCTGAGTCCGCTTTTGATAGACACCTAAGCCTTTAGCAATGCTGCTCCCAGGCATAAAGGCTTCTTCGAGAGCTTTGATATCCCAGTGAACCTCAGAAGCTTCTGTCGTAGTTTCTGCTTCCTCCACAGTAGGATAAGATGTGTTCTGGCTAAAATCAAATTGGCTAATCTTCTCCGTAGCTAATTCATTAAATAATAAATTCAAGCCATTCTCTTCCTGACCAAGAAAATAGCTAATTTCCTGTAGCACAGACAGAGGAATCTCTCTGGCTAAGTCTAAGAGATAGAAAAAGAGTTTTTCTAAAGCAATTGTATCGTCCAGGGCACGATGACTAGGTTCTCCTTCTAAAGAAAAACAATGACATAAGTACCGCAAATTATAGGAAGCTTGATTGAAGGAAACAATTCTAGCCAGCTCCACCGTATCAATAACCTTATTATCCAGAGACTTACCAAAGGCAGCCTCTAAAAAACCTAGATCAAAGCTGGCATTATGAGCCACGATGACCTTACCCAGCAGCATCTCTTCCAGCTTGGAGGCAATCTCCTTAAATGATGGGGCCTCCACTAGCATTGAATCTTCAATGCCTGTTAACCTAGTAATGGCAGAAGGCACAGTTATTCCCGGATTAATTAGCTGCTGATATTCCTCCCGCCTACCATCAGCAAAGCGTGTCACAGCTGCTATTTCGATTATCTTGTCATTTTGCGGATCTAAGCCTGTAGTCTCAAGATCCAGGAAGATCCAATCTACATTTTTCATCATCTTACATAGCCCAATCATTAAGATATGCTCTTTGCTTTGCTGTTAACTCATCTATTTCGATTCCCAAAGCTGCCAAGCGTAAAAAAGCTACCTCCTGATCAATCTCTTGGGGTACTGGAATCACTCCTGGCTCTAGTTTGCCGGTATTCTCCAACAAATATTGCAATGATTTAGCTTGAATAGCAAAAGAAAGATCCATGATCTCTACTGGATGTCCATTACCACAAGCTAGATTAACCAGTCTTCCTTCACCTAAGAGAAAGAGTTTTCTACCGTCCCGCATCATATACTCTTCAACATTAGGCCGAACAGTTTTCACGGAAACAGCGCTGGCCGCAAGATCTTCCTTACTAATCTCTACGTCAAAATGCCCAGCATTTGCTAAGACAGCACCATCAGGCATCACAGCAAAATGCTTCTGGCAAATAACACTGGTGTTACCGGTTACTGTAATGAAGAAGTTTCCTATAGCAGCAGCCTTACTCAAAGGCATAACCTCAAAACCATCTAGGAGAGCTTCATTAGCTTTGATCGGATCAATCTCGGTCACAATCACCTTAGCCCCTAGTCCTTTTGCTCTCATGGCTACTCCTTTTCCACACCAGCCATAGCCTACAACCACTACATTTTTACCGGCTACAGACAGATTCGTAGTACCCATGATACCCTCCCACACCGATTGGCCTGTACCATAACGGTTATCAAAAAGGTATTTCATTAAGGCATCATTAACAGCAATAATCGGTATTTTTAAAGCCCCATCATTATTCATGGCTTTTAGACGTAAAATTCCTGTGGTAGTTTCTTCACAGCCGCCGCATATCTTAGGCAACAGATGCTGGCATTCCTTGTGGAGTAAAGCAGTAAGATCCCCACCATCATCAATAATCAAAGTAGGCTCTACAGCTAAGGCAGCGTGCAAATGCTGATTATACTCTTCCATTGTTGCACCATGCCAGGCAAATGCCCGCACACCATTATTCACCAAGGCAGCCACCACATCATCTTGGGTAGAAAGAGGATTAGATGCTACAATTGTCACATCCGCTCCACCCTCTTTTAGGGTCAGAGCCAGGTAACCCGTTTTCGCTTCCTGATGTAAACAAACCACAATTTTCTGTCCCTGAAAGGGTTTAGATTGGGCAAATTCTTCCTTAAGCTTATTTAAGATAGGCATATAGTTAGCAACCCAGTTTAATTTATCCTGACCTTTAGCGGCTAGGTTAATATCACGAATTTGAGATTCTTTGAGCATCTTAATACCTCCTCGAATTTATTATGACAATTCCTTTTTAATAGCATTTATATTATTCAGCACACTTTCCTGAGTATAGGCGTAACAAGTTCCTTTCAATTGTTCTATAACTTCCTGTGCAGTTTTATCAAAATCTTCAGAAGTTAGGCCTAGCCAGCTATAACGTGCAGTAATTAATGCCTTGGTCCCATCAATAAACAAATCACTAAGATGTACGCAGCCAAAACGGCCGCCAAACCTCTCCCAGATATTTTTTGTCATCCCTCGTCCAATCTTAATCCCTTCTAAGACTTTAATCCTTTCTGCCACATCATGACAGGGTTTATACGGGGCACGTATAATGGTAGCCTCAACCTTTTTTACTATCATATCCTTAGGGTTGACAGTAATTTCTAAGTTCATTTCATGGTGTGTATCAAGGAATGAGGCCCGGGCCACAAGTTCTTCTCCAATAAAATCAACACTACAATTTTTGCTTCGATTAAAAATCAACATCTACATATATCCTCCTATTCAATTACTTTAATCTTAACATAATCTATTCTCTGCTCAGAAAAAATCCTTTACCGACAATTTTACTCTTAATAAACTGTATCCTTTACATAATATCCTAACAATTGGACTTTGACAATTACCTTGATATGGTTTAAAATATAGTTTGCTGTTTAAACATATGCGCCCGTAGCTCAGTGGATAGAGCACTGGCCTCCGGAGCCAGGTGCGTAGGTTCGATTCCTATCGGGCGTACCATTTTAATTTTATTAGCATTTTGAAGACCACTGATAAACTATACTGACCCCCAAAAGTTAGACCTAAAATCTAACCTTTTGGGGTTAATTTTTTAATACTGGCTCAGCCTATTGGCTGCATAAAAATAGCGAGGATAGCCTAAACTATCTCGCTATTAAAGACTATCTTTTAAGGTCCCAAAAGGCGAAGGGTTCTTTACTGTTTCCCGGCGAATTTTCTTAGTATTGTTAAAATTTCTTTTCCTTTACTCATTACAAGCATATGCCCACAGCCATCAACCGGATATAGCGTGCCATCCGGTACTTGTGAGTGGATATATTGGGCTGCCCCCTCTTCATATATGGAGCCGGGACGAGAATAGATAATTGCTAAGGGTATATTGATATTTTTCAGATCTTCTCTGTAATCATTGTCCAGCATCTGTTCCCAGAAATCAGCTAACATCCCATATTGGGATTTTTTGGCTACGAAGCGAGACATTAATTTATAAATAAATTTGCCTTTATAGTCTCTTACTTCGTCAGGATGATGGGTTCCTATGACCTGACCGAAAAAGAAACCGCCAAATTCAGGGAAATTTTCACGCATAATGCCTTTATCTCTTTCGTAATGTTCTAGCAGATAATGACCTTGATATAGCCCGTGCTTCCAATCGGCATCGTTAAGGAGTTTCGGTGACATATCTATAATAGCCGCTTTACTTAAATGGAGGGAGCCATAATCGCGTACATACTGGAACAACACATGGGCACCCATGCTATAGCCAACAAATATGACGTCCTCCAGTTCCAAATATTCAATTAAATCCTTTAGGTCCGCTGCCACCTGTTTTAGAGTATAGGGGCCGTTAGATATTGTTTTGCCATGGCCACGGTGATCCATCCAGACAACACGATGAGTCTTGATCAGCTCTTTGCCAATCTTGGCGAAATCAGTTCCTTTACTACACCAACCATGAACAAATAAATATGTTGACTTATTGTCTCTCCCCTCGTCGACATAATTAATTTTGCTTCCATCCGAAGTAGTGAAAGTCTTTTCTTTGTAAAAAGCCAACACTGTCTCCCCCTTCAATTATAGTCTTATCTTGTATTACTTTTACTTTTCCTGTAATATATATTCTCTTTCAAAATATTAAAACCTTTATAGAATTAGGGGTATTTCAGTATTGGAGGAGGGAGCTTTTTTGTAATTTGTCTTAACTGGGCAAATTATCTTAACCCAGGGAATTCGTTTTGTCGTAAAGCTTCATAGACTACTATCGCCACCGAATTGCTTAAGTTTAATGAGCGGGCCTCATTCTTCATAGGGATACGGAAAGTCTGTTGGGGATATTTATTTAATAACCATTCCGGTAAACCCTTCGTCTCTTTGCCAAAAACCAAATAGGAACCAGGCTCAATGCTGACTTGAGCATAGTGTCTAGCTCCTTTGGTTGTGGCCAGATATAGCTTGGCCGGATCTACCTTATCTAAAAATTCCTCTAAACTATGGTAAAGATGAATATCTAAGAGATGCCAATAATCCAGACCTGCCCTTTTAAGGTGCTTATCATCAATAGAGAAGCCCAAGGGTTCGACTAGATGCAAGCTGCAACCCGTTACGGCACAAGTCCTGGCTATATTACCTGTATTGGCCGGAATTTCCGGCTCGACGAGCACAATATTGAACATTACTCTACTCACCTATCCTCTACCTGATTAATTCCTGCCAAAGACGTTCAGGCAAAATGTCCTTCAGCTTAATTGCAGAATAGTTGTCCCTGCCTGTCCATTTATTCTGTGGCCAATCTTCGGGATCAACAGCTGGTTCAAAGGCTTCATGGCGGGGAAGCTTTTCTGGATTCTCAGCTTCAGCCAGCATCAGTCTCACCAGCTCGTCCATGCCGGTATTGATTACCGTTTCCCGCAGCTTCCTGGCTCGTGGGGATAAGGGTGTACAGATATAAGTATGGCAAACTAAAGGTCTGGCAGCATAATTCAGACATTTGCCGGTAACCAGATTCAAGAATAAACAAGAATCCTGAGCATTATGAGCTAAGGAAATGTCCAACACCGGACCGTTAATACTTACATAACAATAGCGCCGCAAAAAATCATTCAGCCCCAAGTCCGGAGCAACAGCTTTCTTCAAGGTAAACACATCAATACTAGTCAAGGGTATTCGTTCCTGGCAACAGGTATCGCACCCCTCACAGTCAGTAGTAGTCGACCTCAATCGTTGATACTGACCATTCAAGATATAGGAATCTAAGGCTTGATAATAATCTTCAATCGTTGCCTCAGCACTATTAATTTGCACATCAAGACCAATGCTATTCCCTTTTTGATAAGGCTTAATAATCACAGGTTCTAAAGACATCAGCTCACCCCTATCGCTAGACAGCTTGGTTTTGGGCCATTATAACCCGATTTCTAACCAATAAAACAGTATAAATACCTGCCGGTATAAGTATTAGAGAACTAAGATAAAGGGCATTCATAACCCCGAAGCTATCAGCCCAAAAGCCGGTCAGATAAGTACCTAACCCTCCGATTCCGAAAGCAAAGCCCATAGTCAATCCCGAGGCTAATCCTGCTCTTTTCGGCATGAGATTTTGAGCCATCACAATTGTTATGGGAGTAGAACCAATTAAGACAAAACCAAAGGCCGCTATTAATACAGCCAGCCAGATATTATTAGCCATAGGCAGTAAAGGCAAGAGAAGAAGACTGGCAGCAAAGGAGCTTAAGAGCAGAAGCTTCGCTCCAAAACGAGGGTACAAATAGCCAAATACAAAACCGCCAGCAGTCCCTGCCAACAAGAAAAGGCTTAAATATAAGCCTGCAAGTCGTCCATCCATCCCCCTGCCGAGCATCCAAACCGGGAAGAAAATAGTACAGGCTGAGATTAACCAAGAGCGACATGCCACAATTATATTAATAAATATCAAAGGCTTAATGTTTTGCTGAGGAACCTTATTGGTTTCATCAGCAGAAGCTTCGCTCATCATAAGCTCCTCTTTGGACATAAACCTTTCTCCAGAGGCTACCTCCACTTTTCCTTCGTTAGAACGAGGTTTACTAAATTGTCGAACTACTATTAAAAGGACTAGCCATAAAATGCTAGGGACTATTGTATAGCTTAAACCCTTCAATCCCCAAGCAGCTATAATTAGAGCAGTAATGACCGGAGAAAAGGCAAAGAAAAATGTGGGATGTATGCCGTTTTATATGGGACGTCTTCGGCTACTCCAGAGATGCCTCGGAAGCCTATGAGGAAGTTAGAAATTATATAACTTATGGCGATGG
>JAPXME010000009.1:3335-21126 GCA_033809185.1 Clostridiaceae bacterium | reverse complement strand
ATCCACTTATACAGGCGGGGATAGGACCGGAAAGAATTAGAGCAGTAGGAATACCGATTCGTTCTCAATTTAATCGGACAATTGAACCGCAAAAAGCTAAAAAGAAACTAGGTTTAGGACCTTTGCCTACAATATTAATAATGGGTGGTGGTTTAGGCATGGGTCGTCTAGAGTTAATCGCCAAAGAGATATTGCAGGCTGAAGAATTTCAAGTGATTGTTATAACCGGTAAGAACAAACGTTTACACACGACTTTGAGTAGTCTGAACAACCCTAGACTTAAGCTCCTAGGTTATGTTGATAATATTGCGGAGGTTATGGCTGCAGCCGATTTGATTATATCTAAGCCCGGTGGGGTAACGACAGCAGAGGTTTTGGCCATGAAAAAACCCTTAATCATTTATTCTTCTTTACCAGGACAAGAAGACCGCAATACTTACTATTTATTAAACAAAGGTGCGGCTATAAAAGTTAGGACCTTGGAACAGCTTATTCCGGAAATAAGTAGCCTTTGGCAGAATAAATTAAGGCTCAAGCAGATGCAGGAAATGGCTGAACACTTAGGCTCACCTGCTTCCAGCTCCTTGTTTTGGGATAATGTCTGGCCTTTATTGGGACAAGATGGGACAAGCGAACCGATTATTGCCAGTAATACCAGCAGCCATTAACCATGATTTTGGGCTTTTTGGCTAGGCCTGAGTGAGGAGTGGGATATCTGCATATTCCGGCTTTTTGTAATCTCCGCAGACAGGTTTGGTACCATTTTTCAGCTGCCAGCAAGCGGTAAACCAGCTCATCATAACGTTCATCCTCTGAAGACATTTCATTATACCAGCTTTGGAGACAAAGTAATTCCTGCCAGGCTGCCTGGATTTCATCCAATGAAATGTTTTTCTGCATCAAGTCCAACTCCTGTGCTGAGGAGCTATCTAACTCCAATATATGGCTGTGGGACAGTAATTATTATCGTAATAAGGCGAAAGAATAGAACATTTTACAGTTGCGTAAATTCAAACAGATGATTATAATTATGCTAATTACAGTTAGGCTGTAATTTTGGTAGGACAGTAGGATTAATGATTAAGTAGTAAAAAGGCAACAAAAAAATGTAGGACGGTAGAATGGTAGGGAAGAGCTATAAGACTCATACACCCAACCAGGGTGTTTTTTTGTACCTAAAATTAGTTTAGCTTAGGTGTAAATTGTAGACTCTTTTTGCCTTTCTATCCTCTGTTGCAAATTGTTGCAGAAAAAAGGAGGAAGAAAAATGATTGTTGTTATGCAAAAAGGTGTCAGTGAAAAGGACATTCAGGCCGTAAAAGACAGATTAACAGCCAACGGCCTAATAATTCATGAGTCCCGGGGGATAGAAAAAACTATCCTCGGGGTGGTAGGGGATAAAACTCACTCCTTACTACAGAACTTGGAAACCTTGCCGGGTGTGGAAAAAGTGATCTCCATACTTTCACCTTACAAGCTGGCTAGTCGTGAATTCCAGGCTGAGGATACGGTGATTAAGGTAGGTGATTCCTTAATTGGTGGTCAAGAGATTCAGGTAATGGCTGGTCCTTGTGCTGTAGAAAGCAAAGAGCAGTTACTGTTGGTAGCGGAAGAGGTCAAAAAACAGGGTGCTCGCTTTTTACGGGGAGGAGCTTTTAAGCCTAGGACCTCACCTTATGCTTTTCAAGGGTTAGAAGAACAGGGCTTAGCCTTCTTAGCAGAAGCCAGAGAAAAAACAGGATTATCTGTTATCACGGAAGTTATGGATACTCGGAAAGTGGAGATGGTGGCTAATTACGCTGATATCTTGCAGATTGGGGCCCGTAATATGCAGAACTTCCCGCTCTTGAAAGAGGTGGCGAAATTTGACAAACCTGTCCTTTTGAAAAGAGGTCTGAATTCAACAATTGAGGAGTGGATAATGGCTGCAGAATATATCATAAGTAGTGGGAATCCCCAAGTTATCCTCTGTGAACGGGGGATCAGAACCTTTGAAACCTATACTCGGAACACATTAGATCTTTCTGCTGTACCAGTACTCAAACACCTTACCCATTTACCAGTTATCGTTGATCCTAGCCATGCTATAGGTAAATGGCGGTTTGTACAGCCAATGGCTCGTGCCGCTGTTGCTGCAGGTGCCGATGGCTTGCTTATTGAGGTGCATCCTGAGCCTAGTCAAGCGGTCTGTGACGGCCCACAATCTATTACGCCGGAGAGATTTGGGACGGTCATGGCTGACCTTCGCAAAATAGCTCCGGTCATGGGCAGGAGTGTCTAGGAGGAACTGTTATGCCAGAATTGAAGTCAAAGAAAGTGATAGAGAAAGTTACTGTCATCGGCCTAGGAGTTATCGGCGGTTCTATAGGTCTAGCCTTGAAAAAGAGAGCTCCGCATTTACAGGTTACTGGGGTTGATCTCACCAGGGAGATAATTGAAGAGGCCTTGCAAAGAGGAGTAGTCGATTACGGTACTACCGATCTAGCTGAAGGTGTAGAGGGAGCGGACTTAGTGGTCCTAGCTTCCCCAATGCCCACAATAGCTGATATTTGTAGGCAGATAGCTCCTTTTCTGAAGGTAGGAGCTATTGTGACAGACACCGGTAGTACCAAGGTGAATATAGTCCAACTGATGGCCCGTATTCTTCCTGCTTCAGTAAGCTTTCTTGGTGGTCATCCTATGGCCGGTTCGGAAAAAACAGGCTTAGCAGGTGCTACGGAGTTGCTTTTTGAAAATGCGGCTTACCTCTTAACGCCTCTAGCAGATTGTTCTGCAGAGACAATAGATACAGTACGACAATTTGTTGAGAGCCTAGGAGCCCATGTAATTATCCTTAGCCCGGAAGAACATGATCGGAAGGTGGCTGCTGTAAGTCACCTGCCCCATGTGGCTGCCTGTGCCTTAACCAGAACCTTAGGCTTCTTGGAAAGCAAAGAGGGCGGCTATTATCCTTTGACAGCAGGCGGTTTTCGTGATACTACAAGGATAGCGGCTAGTGACAGTGTCATGTGGACTGATATTTTACTGCAGAATAGCCAGGCGATTTTGCCTCTTATAAACGATTTACAACAGCGTTTAGAGGAATTCAAAGAGACTTTAGTAAGCCGAAACCCGGAGCGTTTAGGGCAGCTATTAACTGAGGCCCGAGAAAGTAGATCTCAGTTGCCTACTGGCATAAAAAGTATTTTGCCGGAGCTTTTTGAACTGTCTGTTATGGTTCCTGATCAGCCCGGGTCTATTGCAGAACTTACTGTCCTTTTAAGTAAACAGCATATTAACATCTCAGACATTGAGATTATGCGGGTACGAGAAGAAAATGGCGGAACTATACGACTAGGCTTTACAGGGGAAAATCAGCGGGATCTGGCGGCTAAGATTCTCAGAGAACACGGCTTTGGTGTACGATAAGAGTAGATCAGACCTAAGTAGATTAGTGGGTTAAATATGGTTTTCCCCCCAGTTATTCTGGGTTATAATAGGACCAATAGTTAATATCTGGAGGATGGGCCATGAGATTAAGCGTACAGAAGGTTAAAGCCCTTGAAGGAAAAATAGCAGTGCCTGGTGATAAATCCATCTCCCACCGGGCTGTAATGCTGGGTGCTATTAGCCAAGGAACTACTAGGATTAGCGGTTTTCTGCAGGCTGAGGATTGTTTAAGTACGATCCGTTGCCTTCATGGGCTTGGTGTACCGATAAACATAGAAAATGGGCTGGTTGTTGTTGAAGGCCAAGGGTTGCAGGGCTTAACTGAGCCTCAGGAAGTACTGGATGTAGGCAATTCCGGAACTACCTTGCGACTATTAGCGGGAATTCTGGCCGGTCAGAGCTTTACCAGCTTTCTGACTGGAGACAGTACCATCAGGAGGCGACCCATGGCCAGAGTGGCTGAACCTTTGCGGAAAATGGGTGCTGTGATTCTAGGAAGAGCCGGAGGGAACCTGGCTCCTTTAGCTATTCAAGGCGGATCCTTGCAGCCTTTGGTTTATCAATCTCCAGTGGCCAGTGCGCAGGTCAAATCAGCCATCCTTTTAGCCGGTCTCTATACTGAAGACTGGACAGAAGTAATTGAACCCCACTTATCAAGAAACCACACAGAACTGATGTTAAAGGCTTTTGGAGCTGAGGTAAAAACAGCAAGTAACCATGAAGGTAAGGCGGTAGTATCAGTACGAGGATTACCCAGCCTAAAAGGGCAGGATGTCTATGTGCCTGGGGATATCTCTTCGGCGGCATATTTTATGGTGGCAGGAGCTATCGTTCCAGAGGCCAAGATTGTCCTTACCGGAGTAGGGCTTAATCCGACACGAAACGGAATTATTGAGGTATTACAGGCAATGGGAGCTAAGCTGCAGATCTCTGCGGTTCAAGAGACTGCCGGTGAATTATCGGCTACGATCACTGTGGAATCCAGCTCCTTAAAAGGGATAACTATTGGTGGAGATATAATTCCCCGCCTTATTGATGAGATACCTGTTATTGCAGTGGCTTCAGCCTTTGCTGAGGGCATAACGGAGATCCGTGATGCGGCAGAATTAAAGGTAAAAGAAAGTAATAGAATCAGTACCATTGCTGAAGGATTAAGTCGGCTAGGGGCTAAGGTAGAGGAACTACCGGATGGTCTGCGGATTTATGGCGGCCGGCGGCTGAGAGGGGATATTTGTCAGAGTTATCATGATCACAGAATTGCTATGTCTCTGGCTATAGCTGGCTTATGTGCTCAAGGAGAGACTATTATTGAAGGCGCCGAATCCATAGCCATTTCTTTTCCTCAGTTTGAGGAACTGCTGCAGCAATTGACTCAGTCCGATTCGATTAAGAGATGATGCAAACCATTATTATACTTGTCTGAATAATAGAAATAAGGTTAGATGCTTTATTAGATAGTCTATTATCTATTAATAGACAGGAAGGTATAGGAAGATAGAACTATGAAGAAGAAAATTACCGGTAGGACTAAAATATTTGCTATCTTAGGGCAACCTTTAGAACATACCTTATCTCCGGTTATGTACAACGAGGCTTTTGAGCTTCTGAATTACGATGGTGTATATCTGCCTTGTCCAGTGCCGGAAGGTAAGCTAGCAGAAGCGGTCCAGGGAATTCGGGCTTTAGGTATCCGAGGTGGTAATGTCACAATCCCTTATAAGGAAAAGATAATCCCTTATCTGGACAGCTTAACTGACGAAGCTAAGCTAATCGGAGCAGTTAACACCTTCTATTGGGAAGGGGATAGCTTGATTGGAGCTAATACTGACGGTTCAGGCTTTCTTCAGGCCATAACCCAATTCCATCCTCCGGCTGCAGATTTTCCGGAAGCGGTAATCTTAGGGGCAGGAGGGGCTGCTAAGGCCGTTGGTGTAGTCTTAGCCCTAGCAGGTTATAAAAAGATTTTTCTGGTCAATAGAGATCGAAAAAAAGCGGAAGAGTTAGGGCAAACCTTAGACAGTATAGGCTGTAAGGTAGATATCTTGCCTTGGTCAGACCCGGGACTAGAAAAAGTCATTGGTCAGGTTCCACTTGTGATTAACGCTACTCCTCTAGGAATGAATCCGGCGTTTCCATCGCTGCCACCGATACCCTATGAAAGCTTAAACGAACAGCAGCTAGTAGTGGATTTAATCTACCATCCGACAGAAACCCTGTTTTTACGTAAAGCAAAAGAGCGGGGCTGCTTGACTATGAATGGTTTAGCTATGCTTTTAGAGCAGGGAGTCTTGTCTTTTGGCATGTGGACAGGAATAGAGGCTCCAAAAGAAGAAATGGAAGAAATCTTAAGGAGGTGGCTATAATGGGTGTCTTAAGGTTCATTACCAGCGGGGAATCCCACGGTCCAGCTTTAACAGCAATAATTGAAGGTCTGCCGGCAGGAATTGAATTAGATCCAGCCAGGATTAATTTAGTCCTAGGCCGTCGCCAGGGTGGTGTAGGTCGAGGGGGCCGAATGAAGATTGAAAAGGATCAGGTAGAATTTCTTTCTGGAGTAAGGGGAGGCAAGACTTTAGGTAGCCCCATCACTTTACGAATAACAAATCGGGATTGGCCTAACTGGCAGGAGGTTATGGCCCAAGGTCAGGAGGCTAAGCTAACTGAGCGAGTGATAACCAGACCTAGACCAGGGCATGCTGATTTAGCTGGGGCTTTAAAATACCGCCAAGATGATATCCGTAACATCTTGGAAAGATCCAGTGCCAGAGAAACTGCGGCTAGGGTAGCTGTAGGAGCTGTATGTCAGCAATATTTACAGGCTTTTGGTATTCGGGTCCAAGGCCAGGTTAGTGCTATAGGTGGAGTGAAAAGCCTAATTGAGCCGAAAATTCAACCGGAAACCCTTTACAATACACCTCTTTATTGCCCTAATCCTGAGGACACGGAAAAAATGTTGGCGGAAATTGCTGCAGCCCAGGAACGAGGGGACACATTAGGTGGAGTAGTGACTGTTATAGCTGAAGGTTTACCAATAGGTTTGGGTTCTCATGTCCAGTGGGATCGCCGTTTAGACGGACGCTTAGCCCAAGCTCTAATGAGTATTCAGGGTATCAAAGGAGTTGAAATAGGCTTAGGCATGGAAACCGCCTCTTTACCAGGTTCGGCGGTCCAGGATGAGATTTTTTATGATCGGGAAAAGGGTTATTATCACAAGACCAATCGGGCCGGAGGTCTAGAAGGCGGGATCTCTAATGGTGAATCTTTAGTTGTCAGGGCAGCGATGAAACCGATCCCCACCTTGGTCTCTCCCTTATCTAGTGTGGATATGAAAAGTAAGGAAATAAGCCAAGCTGCTTATGAGCGCTCAGATGTTTGTGCTGTACCTGCTGCAGCTCTTGTGGCAGAGGCTGCAGTGGCTTGGGTTTTGGCAGAGGCTGTTTGCGAGAAATTCGCTGGGGATCATCTGGAGGAAGCTCTAGACTCCTATAAACGATATCTGGAATACCTTAAATCGCGTTAGCTGGTACTTATTATTTGTAGCTGGAGGAAAATATGAGAGAGGAAATTAGCCAGGTTCAGGTTCAATTGGGCGAAAGGGCTTATCAGATTATTATCGGTTATGACATTTTATCTACTTGTCTCACTCAACTCCAAGGATTTAGCGGCTCCGGTAAGGTGATGCTCATTAGTGATGAAAATGTCTATGCCCTTTATGGCCATAAATTAGAGAGTTATCTAAGCCAAGCCGGATATCAAGTTTGCCGGTTCGTAGTGCTGCCTGGTGAGGAGACAAAATCCTGGGAGCAAGCTGGCATTATCTTGGAAGAAATGCTGGACCAGAACCTGGAACGTCAGACTCCCCTTTTGGCTTTAGGCGGTGGCGTAGTCGGAGATTTGGCGGGATTTGTAGCTGCCCTCTATCGTAGAGGTATGCCGCTATTTCAGCTGCCTACTACTTTATTGGCTCAAGTAGATAGCAGTATCGGTGGAAAAGTAGCTGTGAATCACCCTAAGGGTAAAAACATGTTTGGAACCTTCTATCAACCTGCAGGGGTATGGGCAGATCTTACAAGCTTGTCTAGCTTAGACGACCAGGAATGGGCGGCTGGCTTAGCAGAGGTAGCTAAGTATGCAGTCATCAGGGATCAGGATTTCTTTAATTATTTAGAGCAATATAGCGGAGGGATATTCAACAAAGATAGGCGCTATCTACCTACTGTCATCGAGAAATGCTGCCAGATTAAAGCTGATATTGTAAGTCGTGATGAACGAGACGAAGGGTTACGGAACATCCTTAATTTTGGACATACCTATGGCCATGCTTTGGAAAGTGCTACTAATTACCAGGAGTATCGCCATGGGGAAGCGGTAGCTATTGGTATGGCGGCTGTTTTAGAATTGGCTTTTTTGCTTAAACTAATAAGTATTGAGGAAAGGGACAGGGTTATCTCTTTGTTGGAGAGCTGGCATTTGCCCACGTGCTTTGCCGGAAATTTACTTGATGAGGTCTTAAATAATTTATCTTACGACAAGAAAGTTCAAGGCCGGAAGATAACCTTTATTCTGCCGTTAAAGATTGGGGAAGTTCAGATGAGAAGCGATATTCCTCAAGACCTATTACGCCTGGCCCTGTCTAAGCGCTGCATATAAGAGATAGGTAAAATGAGGAGGCGGCTATGGGCGCATTTGTAGAGTTCAAAAATGTAAAAAAGGTTTATCAGATGGGTGAAATACAAATCGAAGCCCTACACGAAGCTAGCTTTGAAATAAAAAAAGGCGAGATATGCGTGATTGTCGGGGCTTCCGGGGCAGGTAAAACCACGCTCCTTAATATCCTGGGCGGGATGGATACCCTGACGGAAGGTGAGGTTTGGCTGGACGGTCAGGAAATCTCTCGTTATGATGAACAAAAACTGACTACTTATCGGCGCTATGATATCGGCTTTGTTTTTCAGTTTTATAATCTGATTGGTAATCTTACTGCCCTTGAAAATGTAGAGTTAGCCGCTGAAATAGGCAGGGATTCCCTAGACGCTGAAAAAGTTTTGGCACAGGTTGGTTTAGCAGATAGGATGCATAATTTTCCGGCCCAGCTCTCTGGAGGAGAGCAACAGCGTGTGGCTATTGCCCGAGCTTTAGCCAAGAACCCGAAGTTGCTCCTTTGTGATGAACCGACAGGGGCCTTAGATTATCAGACTGGCAAGTCTATTTTGAAGCTCTTGGCTGATACTTGTTCTGAAAGAGGTATAACAGTAGTGATTATCACCCATAATCAGGCTTTAACTGCTATGGCTCATAGAATAATCAGGATAAAAAGCGGCACAGTATATTCTGTGGAACAAAACAAAAATGTTATGCCAATCGACAGCATTGAATGGTAAGGGGATAATATGGGTTCTACAATGGGCAAGACAATCATTCGTGAAATAAAGGGAAGCCTGAGCAGATACTTGGCGATCTTGGCAATTATCGCTTTAGGTGTAGGATTTTTTGCCGGTCTGAGAATAACCAAGCCGTCAATGGTTGAAACTGTTGAAAGTTATTTAACCGAGCATGGGTTTTTTGATTACCGAATGCTTTCTACCTTAGGTTTTACTGAGGAGGAAGTGCAGGCTATTGTTGAAGTACCTGGCGTCAAAAGCTGTGAGGGTAGCATATCCCAAGATGTTTTGTGTGTTGCTGGTGATGGTTCGGAAATAGTGCTCAGAGCCCACTCTTTGACGGAAAATGTGAATACCCTCTCCCTTGTATGTGGCAGGTTACCAATTGCTCCTTATGAGTGTGTAGGGGATGCTCAACTTTTTTCAAGTGAAAATATTGGCCAACCGGTAATGGTTTCTTATGCTAATAATAAGGAGACCTTAGATAAGTTTGTTAACAAAACTTATGTACTAGTAGGGGTTGCTCATTCGCCGACATACCTTAATTTTGAAAGGGGTACCGCGGCAATAGGTAACGGCAGAGTATTAGGCTTTTTTTATTTGCCTAAGGAAGGGTTTAAATCTGATTATTATACGGAGGCCTTTATTACTCTAGATAAGACCGGCCCGATCTATAGTGACGAGTATAAAGAAGCCGTTAAATCAATGGAAAGCGCTGTAATGCAAAAAGGTGAGGCATTGGCGACACTCCGTTATGAGGAGATTATTGCCGAAGCAGAAGCAGAGATTGCATCTGGCTGGAAGGAATATGAGGAGGCCAGTGCCGAGTATGAAAGGAAGCGTGAGGAAGTACAAGCTGAGTTGACTGATGTCTTCTTGAAGTTAACAAGCTCTCGGGATCAGCTTGCTGAAAGTGAGGCTCAGCTGGAGGAGAATGAAAAAAAGCTCCAGTTAGGCAAAACTGAAGCGGAGAAGGCTTTAGCAGAAATCGAGGCCGAAAAGGCGAATCCTCTAAATCTATTCCCTCAAGCTCAGGTACAGCTTAACAATGCAGCGGAGGAAGTAAGAGGCCAATTAGCCGAAATAGAAAAGGGCCTGGCAAAAATCGGTGCAGCCAAGGCAGAATTGCGGGAACAGAAAGTCGTTCTGTCAGAAGGTTGGGCCTCCTATTATCAGGCGAAAAGGGAGGCGGAAGATGAGTTTTCCAAAGGATTAGAGGAACTCACCAAAGCCGAAGAAGAACTGAAGCAGGCTGCTTTAGATCTTGAAAACATAAGCGCTCCCAAGGTTTATGCCTTGACAAGAGAGACTAATATTGGCTATGTCAGTTTTCTTAATGATTCAGAGATTGTCGAAGGGATTTCGACCATATTTCCGGTATTTTTCTTTTTAATTGCAGCTCTAGTTTGTTCTACCACGATGAATCGTATGGTAGATGATCAACGAACACAAATTGGAGTATTGAAATCCTTAGGCTATAGCAAAGCTGCTGTCATGAGTAAATACTTGATTTATGCGGGAAGTGCAGCCATAATCGGCTGTGTGCTAGGATTTTTTGGTGGGACTTATGTTTTCCCGAAGGTTATCTGGAAAGCCTATGAGATCATGTATAATTTTGCAGATATAGTCTATGTTTTCGATTTACCTTTGGCCTTTATTTCCCTGTTAGTCTCCTTGATCTGTACTGTGGGGGTAACTTGGCTTTCTAGTTATCTAGAATTTAACCATGGTCCGGCTGAGTTAATTCGCCCTAAGGCTCCTCAAGCCGGAAAACGAATATTCTTGGAAAAGCTCCCCTTTATCTGGCGGAAACTCAAGTTCTTGCATAAGATCTCTGCTCGCAATATCTTACGTTATAAGAAAAGGCTTCTGTTAATGATTTTAGGTATTGGTGGGTGTACGGCTCTGCTCCTCACTGGTTTTGGGATCAGGGATTCGGTGAAAAATGTTGTGAGCGATCAGTTTGATGGGATAATGCTTTATGATTATGTGATCTCTTTTGCAGAAGCTCAGGATCATTCGACAATGGTTGATTTTAGAGAGCAAACGGAAGATATCTTGGAAGGTCTGGTCTTTGTTCATGAGAGCATGGGGCAGATTAGCCACGGGAGTGAGACTAGGGATGTGTCTTTTATTGCGGCGGAAAAGGATAGTTTAGAATCTTTTATCAGTCTTCATACGGGTCGGGGCAAGGAGATTCCTTTTCCAGGTCTGAATGAGGCAGTAATAAATGATAAGCTTGCTGAGGAATTGGAGCTTAAAATAGGTGATCGCTTTTTGCTGGAGCAAGGAGAAGAAATTGTATTGGGTTTGACAGTCAGTGGAATTAATGAAAATTATGTAGGTAATTTTGTTTATGTCTCTTGGGATACCTGTCGCAATCAGTTGGGCTATGTTCCGGAGATTAAGACAGCCTATCTAAATGCTCCTGATTCCAGTGACCTACATGAAGTGGCCACAAAAATAATTAATATGCCTGGGGTGAACCAGATAACTATTAATGCTGATCTCAGGGAACGCATGGATAATATGATGTCTAGCCTTGATTATGTGGTACTCTTGGTGATTCTATGTGCAGGAACATTGGTCTTTATTGTGTTGTACAACCTTACGAATATCAATATTACGGAAAGGACCAGGGAAATAGCTACTCTAAAAGTCTTAGGTTTTTATCCTCAGGAAACGGCGGCTTATGTCTTTAGAGAGAATTTTGTCTTGACGATACTGGGAGCAATAATTGGACTTTTGCCAGGAAAATTTATGCACGCTTTTGTAATGTCGCAGATCAAAATTGATATAGTCTCTTTTAATAATAGAATCAGCTTGCTTAGCTATATTCTCTCTATACTATTGACATTCTTTTTTGCTTGGTTGGTCAACTTGGTAATGAGACGTAAGATACATCACATTAATATGGCGGAATCAATGAAGTCTGTAGAGTAGACTATCCTCTTATTCTTTTTTGCCTAGTTAGCCTTGACGACTATCAACAGATCCAGTATGATATATCTAGGAAGTGGCAATAATAAAGAAAGACCTTGGTGCTGGTAACACCAAGATCCTCTTTTGTGGTTCATCGAAATTCACAGATGGCCTGGCCACGCCCGGCAAAATCATATACTTTTAATTCCTTAAATGACTTGCGTTTCGTGTACGCAGGTTATTTTTTTTGTTATTCGCGAGTGCAATGATAGCAATAACTAACATCAATAAGGATATCAGTTCTTGTGTACTCATCTGCATCACCACCTTATTTAACAAATCAACTAGCTACTGTTAATTTATTAACGAGATAAAGGTAGCGGAACTGCAGGAAAATATAATGAACAAAAATAGGTATAAAACTAGTTGTAAAAACAAAAAAACCGCTGCAATAACAGCGGTTTTACTTATGATTACTTGGTCGGGATGACAGGATTCGAACCTGCGGCCTCTTCGTCCCGAACGAAGCGCGCTACCAAACTGCGCCACATCCCGTACTCAATTATTATATGCACTTACAGGCATTAAGTCAATTTATTCTTCTTGCCAATTCCGTTGGCAGTAATGGTTTTATATAAGTCATTAGGTTCTTATTATGCTTGCAAATTACAAAAAAGCGATCTCTTTAAGAAAATCGTAAGATTTTGCTTAGGTTATTTGTAAGATTGCTCCCCTATAATGCATTTACAGACTTATGGTGAAGAGGCTATGTTAAAGGCACCGCTTAACTTACTGGATAGATACTTGTCATATTATTTGGCAAGATAAATATGGTTATTATGGAAAAAGCATTGAGTGGTGGTGTATAATATGGTTAGGATATCGCGAAAGGTACAAAGGGGAGTGCCATCTGTGGAAAGAAGATTAGAACGGGACAGAGAATATCTTGAGGCAATTGAAGAGATTACCAAGACGCTACGCCGTTGTAAAGAACAGTATAATCTGACGGAGGAAGAAAATCATCCTGAGGTTATACGTTTTAAGATTATCGAAGAAAAATTGACTACAGAACGCCGTCTCTTGGAAGAGGTTAGTTTGCCTTGCCGTTTTATCTTAGAACATTTCTCCACCTTTTTAGGGAAAACAGATCAGACTATCGGCTTTAGTTTCGGACTATTGGAAGTCGGGCGTGGGCCGCTGAATGATTTTTCGATTAATGAATGGGGTAACGTTTATATAGTGATTGGTAATGTCCGCTTAGGTTGGCGTGATAAGGATTATCAATACCTGTTCTATCCCGACAAGGTAATCCTCAGAGCTTATGACCATAGTAAACCGGAGATACACCTTTCCTTTAATTTCGCTTTCAAGTACTCTAAGTTGATCCCTGAATATCTTGGGGTACCAGATGATGAACAGACTTTTTATTGCCATCCGGATCTTTTTGAAAACCGGGATGAATAATTTCCAGCGGAAAAATCAAGCAAATACATAAAGAATAAGGAAAAGTATAAGCGCCTCAAAGGGGGCGCTTTTTTATGTGCTTTTTTTCCCAGGATACACCAGTAATCTTTGATTGTGTTGATGGAGGGGTTCTATTTTTGCCAAGCCTCTAACTGTAACCTTTTTCGCTCTCAGTAATACCCTATACTAGTTCCACCAACGATACTAGCTCGTTCAACGAACGACGGGAGTTGCTGGTGGACTTATGCCAGGAAATCACAAATCTATGATTTCTAGATTTCTACTGTAAGCGAACAATTACTGGGGGTGAGGGTTCCTAATGAGACAACAAATACTGGATTGTGCTGATTGCGGCACTGATTATTGTCCTTGTTATCTGGCCGAAACTGGTGACTGCTTAATCTGTTCACAGTTACAGGGCAAGACTTTTTGTGATTGCTTTAACTGGAAGGGAGTTTGTGTTTATCAGGAATACATCTGGAATAGAAATCAGAGAAAAGAGGCCCGGGAAAGCCAGATTTGTGAAATCCTGCATTTAGAACAGCTAACAGAGGCTGTATATCTCTTGACGATAAAAGTCAATAAAACCCTAGCCAGGGAGCTCGATCAACCGGGTACATATGTGCTCCTGCGAAACCCTGTTGAGGCGGATTTTTTTAATACACCAATGTCGGTTATGACTGCCGATCCTCTAACAGGCACAATTACGATAGTTATTCAGCTTAAGGGTGTTAAAACCAAGGCCTTATTGGCCGATAAAAACAAAATTATGGTGCGCGGACCTTATTGGAACGGTTTATTGGGCCTCAAATACCTAAAAAGCTTTACGGGTAGGAAGGCTCTCTTGGTCGTGAGAGGAATTGCCCAGGCTCCGGCGGTATCTGTCGCTCGTAAACTCCGTAACCAGAATAACGAGCTTATGGTTTTTCTGGATCCGGGAAGAGAAAACTTAACTTTTGCTCAGCCGCTAATGTCTGAAATGGGGTGCGACGTTAGCTTTTTACCCTTGTTAGATAAAAACTTGCAGGTTCCTCTTGAAAGCTTGGCATTAATTAAAGAACAAATCCAAAAGCAGGATATTGGTCTTGTCTATAGTGGCGGGACAGTCAAGCTGCATGAAGGAATAAGTGCGATTATTCAAAGTATTGAGCAAGAAGTATATTTTACCTGTTCGAACGAAGCTAGAATCTGTTGCGGTGAAGGTGTTTGCGGTAGCTGTCACACCCGATTGCCGGAGGGCCAACGGATTAAAACCTGTAAAACACAAATAAACCCAAGAAAAATTTATACCGGGAGGTAGGAGAAGTGGTTAAGGTAATTGTTATTGGCGGAGGTTGGGCAGGTTGTGCTGCAGCAATCACAGCCCGGAAAGCAGGGGCTGAGGTTACTCTGCTGGAAAGAACCGATCTGCTGCTGGGATTAGGTAATGTTGGTGGAATTATGCGCAATAACGGGCGCTATACAGCGGCCGAGGAACTTATTTTACTGGGAGCTGGTGAATTAATCGAAATCACTGATGAATGTTCACGACATAAGGATTTAGACTTCCCAGGGCATAAGCACGCTAGTCTATATGATGTCAACTTAGTAGAACCGGCAGTTCGGGCCAAGCTCCAAGAGATGGGCATAAATGTCCGTTTAGAAACCAGAATTGTTGATGTAAGGTTGGAGGGGCAGAAGGTTACAGCCGTAATGTCTGCTGAAGAGGAATGGTTGGAGGGAGATATTTTTATTGAAAGTACCGGATCTACGGGGCCAATGGGCAACTGTCTCCGCTATGGTAATGGCTGTTCCATGTGTATCTTACGCTGTCCTAGCTATGGGCCCAGAATTAGCTTGAGTAAAAGGGCTGGGATTGAGGATATCTTAGGACAGCGAGCTGATGATTCCTATGGAGCTATGAGTGGCTCCTGTAAGTTGAGTAAGGGCTCTTTGAGTCAGAAAGTGCAGGACTTACTAGATCGCGAGGGAGTAGTGGTATTGCCGGTTCCACCAGAGGATGTCAATCCGGAAAAACTCAAGATTAAGGTGTGCCAACAGTACGCTTTACAGGAATATGCCGAGAATATTGTTCTCCTTGATACAGGCTATGCCAAAATGATGACCTCCTATTATCCTTTAGAAAAACTACGTCGAATTCCTGGCTTGGAAAAGGTTAGATATGATGATCCTTATTCTGGAGGGCGGGGCAACTCCATTCGTTATCTTTCAATGGCTCCACGGACAAATACTATGCAGGTAGTTGGGTTGGAGAATTTCCTTTGTGCAGGAGAAAAAGCCGGTCTCTTCGTAGGTCATACTGAAGCCATCTGTACAGGAAGTTTAGCCGGGCATAACAGTGTCAGGCTGGCCTTAGGAATAAAACTCTTAGAGTTACCACGACGGTTAGCTATCGGGGATTTGATTGCTTATAGCAATGAAATGATGGAAAGTGTTGAGGGTAGAAAAAGCAGGTATACCTTTGCCGGTGGCTTATATTTCAAGCATATGCAAAAGGAAGGGTTATACAGCATAGACCGGAATCAATTAAAGGACAGGGTGGCTCGTTTTAATCTGTTAGATATTTTCGCTGAAAAATTAATCTAGTTGTATTGTTATTATTAAGCGTATTCCCTAAAGCTTAGGAGGACAGAATAAGCATTAGATAAATACTAGGAGATGATGCAAATATGGCAGGTAAGAAGAAAAAGAAAAAGGAGTTAACCCCTAAGGATTTACTGAAAATGGAGATTGCCAAAGAACTAGGCTTATGGGAGAAGATTGAACAAAAGGGCTGGGCAGAATTGACAGCCGAAGAATCGGGACGCATTGGAGGCATTATGACCAGCCGCTTCCGTCAGAGCAACAAGAGATATTCGTAGTCTAGAGGATATTTAGAAAGTCAAGGGTGAACTGTTCTAATACAAATAGTCTTGTTTTTTGGCAATTGAAACAGATTAGGTCAACTGATATACTTTTATTAAGCTTCTAAAAAAGCTTAATTGAAAGAAAAATGATAAAATCTTAAAAAACGTTACCTTTTCTGATGAAAGTAAGGGGTGGAGCTGTGCAAAGAGTAAATCCTGGTGACAATATATCCAAACACGAACGAATAATAAGATATATTTCAAACCTTGAAATTAACACAAAAATTTCTGTTAGACAGATTGCCAGAGAGATGGAAGTAAGTGAGGGAACGGCCTACCGCGCTATTAAGGAAGCCGAGAACCAAGGCTTGGTCAGCACGATACCTAAGGTAGGTACAATTCGTATTCAGGCCAAGGAGGATCGGGATATTGAAGATCTTACCTTGCGGGAAATCTCTCTAATTATTGAAGCTGAGGTGTTAAACGGCCAGGATAGGCTGGACACAGCCCCCCTTGGATTTGTTATTGGTTGTAATAGTTCAGAAAGTCTTCGGGATTATCTTCGCGAGGATGCTCTGTTGATCGCCGGTAATCTAGAGGAAATTATGTGGCAAGGTTTAAAAAGTGGCTGTCATCTGTTGGTCACTGGCGGTTTTAGAATTCCAGCAGACTGTCTTCAGTATGCCGAGGCTCATGATTTAGTTATCCTTGCCTCTCCTTATGATGCTTTTGAAGCAGTTAGTATGTTAAACCAAGCAGTCTATGATCGTCTTACTGAAAAAGAGCTGGTGCGAGTAGAGGACATAATGATCACAGATGTTGACTACTTACAAGCGGATCAAAGGGTAGAAAGCTGGTATCAGATGTCCCTAGCTACGGGGCACAGCCGTTTTCCTGTGGTGGATGCTAATATGAAAGTAATCGGTATAGTCACAGCTGTTGACGTTGCAGGTGAGGACCGTCAGGCCAGCATCTTATCAGTTATGACTAAAGATGTATTAATGGTTGAAAGACAAACCTTGGTTACCCATTTGTCTAGGCTATTGCTATGGGAGGGCTTTGAACTGGTACCCATCGTGGAAAATGGCAGACTAATTGGTGTTGTCAGTCAGCAGGACATCCTTAAAGCCTTCCAGCAGACACAAAAACAACCTCAGGTTGGTGAAACTGTAGATAATTTGGTTTTGAGCGGTTTCAAACTTGAGGAATGGGAAGAAGGTACAAAGATTTCAGGCGAAATAACTAAGTTTATGATCAATGAACACGGAACTGCCAGTCCCGGTGTCTTAATGACGGTTATTTCTATCGCCTCGTATATTGTTTGTCGG
The DNA here is from genome assembly GCA_033809185.1 of Clostridiaceae bacterium. GTDB lineage: Bacteria > Bacillota > Peptococcia > DRI-13 > JAPXME01 > JAPXME01. The sequence goes on along the minus strand of JAPXME010000009.1, from coordinate 3,756 downwards.
CGCAGAATACGCTTAGATACTGTCTTAAATAGTTTTACAGTGCAACAGATGGAGCTTTTTCCAGTAGGTGAAAAAATAGAAATATTTGCTCAAATCATTCATCTGGAGAAAAAGACTTGTGTGACTGAGGTTAGTATCTATGCCAAAGGGGTCTTAAAAGCTAAAGCCTTGTTAAATTCAAGGATCGTCAAGAAATAATAAGCCATGCAGATTAATAGATAGGGGGGAGTATCTTGTCCTTTGTGCATTTGCATAATCATACTTGTTATAGCCTATTAGACGGGGCAGATAAAATCCCCGATTTGCTTGCTCGGACCAAAGAATTAGGTATGGAAGCAATAGCAATTACTGATCACGGGGTCATGTATGGTGTTATTGAATTTTATAAAGAAGCCAAGAAGGCCGGGATTAAACCGATCAT
>JAPXME010000009.1:0-3325 GCA_033809185.1 Clostridiaceae bacterium | reverse complement strand
TCGGGATAAGGTAGCCGGTCAAGACGATACACCTTATCATTTGGTGCTGTTGGCTGAGAATCAAGAGGGTTATCAAAATCTGATCAAACTTGTTTCCATAGCCGGGGTGGACGGGTTCTATTATAAGCCCAGGGTGGACAAGGAATTATTAAGCAAGTATCACAAGGGCTTGATTGCTCTCTCTGCCTGTTTGGCTGGGGAGGTTCCTTCCCTTCTGCTGCAAGGAAAAGAGCAGGAGGCAGAGAAAGCGGCTCTTCTTTATCGGGAAATTTTCGGCGAGGACAATTTTTATCTAGAGCTACAAGACCATGGCATGGCCGAGCAGCGGATAGTAAACAGCAAAATCCTAGAGTTACATGAACGGACCGGTATCCCTTTGGTAGCAACGAATGATGTTCATTATGTGTCACTGGATAATGCTCATACCCAGGATGTAATGCTTTGCATTCAAACCGGTAAGACTATTTATGATCAAGAACGTTTAAAGTTCGAAACGCAGGAATTTTATCTAAAATCTGAGGAAGAAATGCGCCTGCTTTTCGGTGATTATCCAGAAGCTTTAGCTAATACAGTCAAAATTGCCGAACGTTGTAATGTAGACTTTGAATTTGGCCAAAACCATCTGCCGGTATTCTCAGTACCTTCGGGCTTTACGGTAGACTCTTATCTGGAAAAATTGTGCCGGGAAGGTTTGGCTGAACGCTATATTCCTGTTACTTCTGTGGAAGAAGAACGCTTGCAGTTTGAATTGGATACCATCAGAAGAATGGGTTACAGCGGTTATTTTTTAATTGTCTGGGATTTTATTCGTTTTGCCAAAAGTAAAGGAATTTATGTAGGACCAGGAAGAGGATCAGCGGCTGGTAGTATAGTTGCCTATTGCTTGGGTATTACTGAAATCGATCCTATAAAATACAAGCTGCTTTTTGAAAGGTTCCTTAATCCTGAGCGGGTTAGCATGCCGGATATTGATATTGACTTTTGTTACGAACGCCGGGGTGAAGTAATCGAATATGTAGTGGAAAAATACGGAGCCGACCATGTGGCTCAGATTATTACTTTCGGAACCTTGGCGGCTAAAGCGGCAATTCGTGATGCGGGCCGGGCTATGGGCGTACCCTTGCCCTTAGTTGATAAGGTAGCCAAAATGATTCCACCGGAAATAGGGATCACCTTGGAAAAGGCCCTTAATATTGCCCCGGATTTACAGCAATTGGCCACTGAGGATAGTACTGTGCAGGAATTGCTAGATACAGCCATGGAGCTGGAAGGAATGCCCCGTCATGTAGGGGTACATGCTGCTGGTTTGGTTATTTCGGCTAAACCCTTAGTCGAATATTTGCCTGTGCAGCGGACGACCGACGGTTTGGTTTGCACCCAGTTTGATAAAGACACAGTAGAGGAACTGGGTTTATTGAAAATGGACCTACTTGGTTTAAGGACTTTAACAGTAGCTAATAATGCTGTTAAGCTGGTAGAGCAAAGTCAGGGCATCACTATCGATCTGTCTCAGATTTCTTTAGATGATCCAGAGGTTTATGAATTGTTATCCAAGGGGGATACAATTGGTGTTTTCCAGTTAGAGAGTTCCGGACTGCGGGCAGTTCTCAAGGAATTAAAACCTCAGACCTTTGAGGATATTATTGCAATAAATGCTTTATATCGGCCAGGTCCTTTAGGCAGTGGCATGATTGAAGACTTTATAAAAAGGCGACACGGTGAGGTGGAGGTTACTTATCTCCATCCCATTTTAGAACCAATCTTAAAGCCTACCTATGGCGTAATTGTCTACCAAGAACAGGTAATGATGATTGCCAGTGAATTGGCCGGTTTCAGTTTGGGAGAGGCCGATTTGTTACGCCGAGCCATGGGTAAAAAGAAACCAGAGATCCTAGCCGGACTACGGCAGCAGTTTATCGATGGGGCAGAGAAGAAAGGAGTCAATGGAGAAACTGCCGGGAAGGTATTTGATTTAATGGAGTATTTTGCCGGTTACGGTTTTAACAAGAGCCATTCAGCGGCGTATGCTCTCTTGGCCTATCAGACTGCCTATCTAAAAGCCAAATTCCCGGTAGAGTTTATGGCGGCTTTGATGACAAGTGTGATGGAAACAGCAGATCGGGTTCCCTTTTATGTTCAGGAGTGTCGGGAGAGGAAAATCAAAGTCCTGCCACCGGATATAAACGAAAGTAGCGAGAGTTTCCTAGTCAGGAAAGATGAGATCCGTTTTGGCTTAGGTGCCATCAAGCAAGTTGGAGTTCATGCCATTCAGGCAATCCTTAAGGAAAGGGAAAATGGGCCATTTTTGAGCCTACAGGATTTCTGTGCCCGGGTGGACCTTAACCAACTAAATCGCAGGGTTTTAGAAAATCTGATCAAGGCTGGGGCTTTCAGCTCTATTCCAGGGAATCGAGCTCAACTATTGCAGATTCTGCCTCAATGCATAGAACAGGGTCTAACTGTTCAGCGTGAAAAGAATTCTAACCAACTTTCCCTTTTTGACTTTGCTGAAAAGGAGGAGGCCTACAATCCCCCCATACCCTTGCCGGAGATCGATGACTTTACGGAAAGAGAACTGCTGCAAATGGAAAAAGAGGTTCTAGGCTTATATTTAACTGGACATCCCTTAGCTGAATACCAGGAAGTTATAAGAAGGCGTACTTCACATAATATTGAAGAACTGACTTTTGAGCTGGATGGAGAAACTGTAATAATTGCCGGAATAATTACGTCAGTGCGTCGTACTGTCACAAAAAGAGGCGAGTTGATGGCTTACATTATGCTGGAGGACTTGACCGGTCAGCTAGAGGTCTTGGTGTTTCCCAAGAATTTTACTAAGTTTAACCACCTACTACAGAACGATCAAGTAGTCATTGCTAGGGGACGCTTTAATTATCAAGAGGACAAACCCAAGCTGATGCTGGATCAATTGGAAGCCTTGGAGGATGAGAAGCTATATCTAAAAATTCCTGTCTCTCTTGATGAAGAGCAGGCTCTAAAGGCCATAATACCAGTTATAAAGCGTCATCGGGGGAACACACCGTTATATCTCTATTTCCCAGGAAGTAAAAAATTAGTGCAGTGCGAAACCCATTATTGGGTACATTATTCAGCGGTTTTACAAGAGGAATTAGAAAAAATCCTGGGAGATAATTCGATTAGTTTAGTGAAAAAATAGCCGTAAAAGCAGGAAAATGATAAGGCTTAACGAAATAACACGTTAGATTAGTGGATTATTATATCCATAATAAGCTTATAATGATCGGAGGAATTCCTTTGCGCACGGCTATCTATCCAGGAACATTTGACCCAGTAACATATGGAC
>JAPXME010000008.1:0-22508 GCA_033809185.1 Clostridiaceae bacterium | reverse complement strand
GGGCTGAAGTATTACTTTGTTCTGAAAGGCGCCGAATTTCTTCAGCTACTACTGCAAAACCACGTCCATGTTCACCGGCTCTAGCGGCTTCAATAGCAGCATTAATGCCTAGGAGCTTTGTCTGGTCAGCTATATGTCTTATCATGCTAATTACTTCATCAGTTTGTCCTAAGTTTTCTTTGGTACTATAGGATACAGTGGAAAGCATTTCGGAGATTCTGGCTAAACCTTGGGAGTTATCGGAAATTTCCTGCACACTATCCTTGACTCGGCTAAAAGCTTCTCTAAATTGATCAATATATTCATTCATCTTGTCTTGTTTGTCAAAAAGGGTAGCTGTTGTAACAGTACCTATAATATTATCTTCTTCGTCATAAATCGGTTTACAGATACCCTTATAGGAAACCCCATATACTTCTTTGGATATATTAGCATAGACATCGCGATTTTCTTTTAGGGCAATATCAGGTGAAGAGCCAGGTTTAATAAGGGTACCGGGTCTATTACCACTGTCAAAACTATAATTAGGGATAATAGACAAATATTTTTCCTTATCAGTTACCCCGAAAGCAATGTCGTCAGGCAGAACTTCTTTAATAAAAGGCGTGATCTTAATAAAAGCATCCATCAATTCATATCCGATATATTTTGACATTTTTGGCCCCCTCTCTCATAATTGTGGTTTAATTATACAATATTTCCTAGACTATTGAAAATATTTTATTTATTTTAAATAAATACTATAATTGTAAAGTTGAACCAAACCCATAAACCCCTCTAAATAAAGGAATTAGTAAATATAGACCCTCAAAAGTTAGATATAGATCTAACTTTTGGGGTCAGTATACCATTCTCCGGCTTTCTTCTACTGAAAAATTATGGGCCTAATCGTATGCTTATTAAGAAGAAACTTTAAAAGTTAAGCTATCGTTTTCTTTATCCAGCTGGATAGTTGACTGGGCAGGAATTTTTCCCTGCAAGAGTAGTTTACTTAAGGGTGTTTCTACCTCTTGTTGAATCAACCGCTTGAGAGGACGGGCTCCAAAGCTGGGCTCATAGCCTTTCTGAGCCAGATAATCCAGGGTTTCCTCAGTCCAAGTTAGGTTAAACAAGGCAGTCTCGGCTAGGCGGTCATTCAATCTCTGTAGCAGCAGATTGGTAATTTCGTGAAGCTGAGAGATCCCTAGAGCGTGGAAAACTATGGTTTCATCGATACGATTCAAAAATTCTGGACGGAAATACTGTCTCAGTAAATTCAAAACAGTAGTTTTCAGTTTTTCAAAATCTGCCTTTTGCTCTCTTTGGAAATCTAAAATCTCTTGGCTGCCGATATTTGAGGTCATGATGATCACTGTGTTTTTAAAGTTTACTGTGCGACCTTGACCGTCGGTTAATCTACCGTCATCTAAAATTTGCAGCATGACGTTTAATACATCATGGTGGGCTTTTTCAATCTCGTCAAAGAGGATTACTGAGTAAGGCTGGCGGCGGACTGCTTCTGTTAGCTGGCCTCCCTCATCATAACCTACATAACCGGGAGGAGCACCGATCAGGCGCGCTACCGTATGCTTCTCCATATATTCAGACATATCAATGCGGATCATGTTCTTTTCATCATCGAAGAGGACCTCAGCTAAGGCTCTGGCTAACTCAGTTTTTCCTACCCCGGTTGGTCCCAAAAAGATAAAGGAGCCAATTGGTTTATTGGGGTCTTTGATGCCGGCTCTAGCTCTGATTACTGCATCAGCCACAGCTTGCACTGCTTCATCTTGACCTATCACTCGTTGATGGAGATTATCAGCCAGTTGGATTAACTTTTCTCTTTCGCCAGAGAGCATTTTGGAGAGGGGGATGCCGGTCCAGCGGCTAACTACTTCGGCAATTTCTTCTTCAGAGACTACTTCTTTCAGTAGTACATTGTGCTCTTCCTTACCTGCTAAGTTTTTCTCTTCAGAATTAAGACGACGTTCCAATTCATTGAGTTTACCGTATTTCAGTTCAGCAACCTTGTTAAGGTCGTATTCCCTCTCGGCTTTTTCGATTTCTAATTTAGTTTCTTCGATTTCCTTTTTTAGTTGACGAACCCGGGAGATACCTTGTTTCTCTACTTCCCATTGGGTCTTCATTACATCCGCTTCTGCTTTTAATTCGGCTAATTGAGCTTGTAGCTTTTCTAAGCGTTCCTTAGATACTGGATCAGTATCTTTTTTCAAAGCGGCTTCTTCAATTTCAAGCTGCATTACTTTCCGTGTAATTTCGTCTAATTCTCTGGGCATACTGTCAATCTCTGTCCGCAGACGAGCCATGGCCTCATCTATTAGATCGATGGCTTTATCCGGCAAGAAGCGGTCGGAGATATATCTATCTGAAAGGGTTGCTGCAGCTACTAAAGCACTGTCTTGAATACGCACTCCATGATGGACTTCATAGCGTTCTTTCAGTCCACGCAGAATGGAGATTGTATCTTCTACAGAAGGTGGATTAACTAGGATTGGTTGAAAGCGTCTTTCTAAGGCAGCATCTTTTTCGATATATTTTTTGTATTCATTCAGGGTGGTTGCACCAATGGCTCGCAGTTCACCGCGTGCCAGCATAGGTTTTAGAATATTACTGGCATCCATGGCTCCTTCAGCGGCGCCTGCTCCAACTACTGTATGCAACTCATCGATAAAGAGGATAATTTGTCCGTCTGAATCTTGGACTTCTTTGAGGACAGCCTTCAGCCGTTCTTCAAATTCACCACGATACTTGGCGCCGGCAATTAAAGAGCCCATATCAAGAGCAATTACTTTCTTGTTCTTCAGCCCTTCAGGAACATCACCGGCAACGATGCGGCGGGCCAAGCCTTCAGCTAAAGCAGTTTTACCTACACCTGGCTCTCCTATTAGAACAGGGTTATTTTTTGTTCTACGGGACAGGATCTCCATTATCCGACGGATTTCTTCGTCCCGGCCAATTACCGGATCTAATTTACCTTCTCTAGCCAATTGTGTGAGGTCACGACCGTACTTAGTTAAAGCTTCATAGGTTTCTTCCGGATTGTCACCAGTGACTTGCTGATTACCTCGAACAGCTTTTAAGGAAGAAAGAATTAATTCCCTAGTTAGTCCATGGCGGCGGAAAAAATTCTGAAGATCATGTTCCCCAGCGGCCAGTAGTGCTAGAAGTATGTGTTCCACACTAATAAAGTCATCTTTCATATCCTGAGCTTCTTTTTCTGCTTTACCGAGAACTCTGATTATTACATTGCTAAGCTGCAGAGTACCTTCGTAACCATGAACGGCAGGGGCTTTCTGCAATACTTGTTGCAAGTCTTCTGTAATTCGGGCAGGATTCATGCTGGAATGTTCCAGCAAACGGGGAATCAAACCATTCTCTTGGGTTAATAAAGCATATAAGAGATGTTTACCGGTTATTTCTTGGTGATAGTATTGAGCGGCGATATTCTGGGCCTCAGCAATTGCTTCCCGTGATTTTTGTGTATATTTATTTAAATTCATCTTTTTCCCGCGAGGTTAATGTCCTCTAGGGTTCACCTCCTTATTCAAATGTAAGGACGAGGCTGACCTTTTTTGACCTTAATTATATTATCCAGTTTTTAGAGATTTTAAGCAAAAGTCAGAAAAGGTTAAATTATTAATCTGAGAGTTGATTATGCAATATTATGCTTAATTAAGGTGCTATTATCTCATGTTTTTATATTTTTTCGAAACCTAACACAGAGGCAAGCTAGGTTATTTTATTACTTAACCCGGCACAGGACGTGCCGGGCAGGGAGAATTGAGCAAGGGACTGTGAATTTCGACTGGTAAGAGATTTCTCACGGGTTAAATTTAGATATTTCCAGGCGAGGTATCGGCAATTTTTTGTTATTTTTATTTTGCCTCTCTATAGCACGAGATAATCGTCCCTCTGCGTTGTGTTGTCAATCTTTTTCAGGGCGGCATTCTCGGCAGTAGCCGTAGATTTCCACTATATGTTCAGTCGGCATAAAACAGCTTTCTTCCAGAATGGTTTCTGTTAAATCGCCTAAAGGGCAATAGGGTAGGGTTTCTGTCTTATTGCAGACAGTGCAGATTAGATGGTGATGGTGACTATCCTCAGCACGGAGTTGGTATTTGGCCGAACCTTCAAAAACAATTTTCTGCACCAGGCCGCAATCTGTTAAAACCTCCAGATTACGATAGACAGTAGAAAAATTAACTCTTTTATTCTTGTCTCTAACTTGAACAAATAAGTCCAAGGCAGTATAGAGCTGGTTGGGTGAAGAGGAAAGACATTCTAAGATAATTCTGCGGGCTGAGGTGAGTTTCAGCCCCTTTTCCTTGAGGGTATCGAATAATTTTACTAATTCTTTTGTCATGTCATGCTCTCCTTATTCCTGGTGATTATTCTGTTACGGACAGAAGTAATACACATTACAACTAGGAGTATGATAATCGAAGTAACGACGATAGTTCCGCCGGGGGCTAAATCTAGGTAGAAGGAGCAGGTGAGACCTAACAGGGCCGAGAGCAGACCAAAAACATTAGACCAAACTAGGGTGCGCTTAAAACTTGTTTTCAGAATTATTGCCGTGGCCACAGGGGTAACCATCAGGGAGGAGACTAATAATGCTCCTACAATTCTTAAACCAATGGCAATAACCATTGCAGCCATAATCAATAATAGATGGGAGTATAAGCCGACCTTCACTCCGGCAATCCTGGCTCCTTCTTCATCAAAAGTCAGAAAAAAAAGTTCGCGATAAGACTTAGCCAGCAGTAGATAGGTAGTCAAGGACAGAATCACAATGAGAATAATATCTTGATTCTGCAGGGTAATAATGCTGCCAAAGAGAATGCCGGATAAGCTGGCATCAGAGGACTTAGTAATTCCCATAAGAATAACGGAAATTCCCAGCCCGGCGGCCATAATAATCCCCAGAGAGATTTCGCCGAAATATTTGAATACCTTGCGCAGTTTTTCCAAGGCTAGGGAAACTACTACAGAGAGTCCTAAGGCTACCGGTAGAGGATTTAGCTTCCAGAGAACTCCTAAGAGAACTCCGGTTAGGGAAACGTGAGCCAAGGTATCTCCTACCATAGATAAGCGACGCATGACTAGAAAAAGACCGATAGTAGGACATAAGCTTCCGACCAACAATCCGACTAATAAGGCTTTTTGCATAAAAGGATATTGTAGCATTTCCATTATCTGATTACACCACTTTCAATTATTAGTGACATCATTAATCACTTTCTTTTAACTGGCCATTATGTAAGTAGAGAAAACGGTTAGCCTGCTTGGCTACTTGTTCTAAATTATGAGTTACCATAACGACAGTCAAGCCGTTTTCATTCAAGCGTCTGATTAAGTCCATAAATTCACTTTGGGAGGCAGCATCCAGACCGGTATTAGGTTCATCTAGAAAGAGTACTACTGGGGAAACCACAATGGACCGTGCTATCATAACTTTTTGCATTTGTCCGCCAGAGAGGGTTCCAAGTAGCTGCTTTCTTTTTTCCCAGAGGCCTACCATTTCTAAAGCATTCTTAACTAGCTGCTTCCTGTCCTTACTATGAGATGGAATATTTAAGTTAACTATTTCCTCTACAGTGGCAGGAAAACCTGGATTGATTCCGGAGGCCTTTTGGGGGATATAGGCAATGGCTTGTCCTTTAGCCGGTCCGGGAAGTTCAAGGGACCCTTGTTGGGGCTTCAATAATCCGAGCATAATTTTTAAGAGAGTAGTTTTAGCGGAGCCGTTAGCACCAAGGATTACCATATAGTCGCCTTGCTTAACTTCCAAGTTAATATTTCGCAAGACCGGCTGACCACCAGGATAAGCAAAGGTTACATTGTTTAGTTTAATGACAACTTTATTCATCGGAACAACCAAGTCCTTTTTGTAGATTTTTCAGATTAGTTCTCATAAGGGAGAAATAATCTTGACCTTCCTGGATTTCTTTTTCACTTAGAGAACCAAAAGAATTAAGCTCCAGGATTTCGGCTCCTGTCTCTTGGCTTAAGGTTTCTAATAATTTTGGGCTATCCATGGGGTCCCAGAAGATATAAGAAATTTTATTTTCTTTGACATATTCAATGGTCCTCTTTAAAGTGGCAGGGCCAGGCTCAGCATCAGCGTTGATACCCATAAGGGATATTTGCTGTAAACCGTAGTCTTCTGTTAGATAGGAAAAGGCAGCATGGGAGACAATAATGTCTTTGTTAGGGCATTGGGCCAGTGCTTTGCGGAACTCCTGGTCCAAGTCTTCTAATTGCTGCTGAAATTGTCTAAGATTTGCTTCATAGTATGAAGCATTGTCGGGATCAATCTCAACCAGGGCTTCATAAATAGCTTGTCCTTGCTTGCTAGCTCTGGCAGGTGATAACCAGATATGAGGGTCAGAATCTCCGTGATGATGGTGCTCCTCGTGCCGGTCTCCTTTCTGATCCTCATGATGGCATGTGGCAGCTAGTAGTGGGACCTCCTTGCTAGTGTCAACTAGCTTCACTTCGGTATTAGCTAGAGTTTCGGACAGTCTAGGCAGATAATGCTCCATACCAGCCCCGTTATAGATAAAGAGTTTGGCTTTACTAAGTTTTGCTACTGTCTGGGTAGAGGGCTCAAAGGAATGGGGCTCTGCTCCGAAAGGTACAATATTGATTACTGTAATTTTATCCCCGCCGATTTTTTGGCAGAAGTCATAGATTGGATAAATACTCGTGTAGACAGTTAATTTATCGTTATCACCAATGCCGGAAGCCGGCAGTTTAGTATTGGTGCTGCAACTAGCAAGGGAAAACAAAAGGGCTAGGATAATTATAGATACTCCTAGGCTTTTACATTTTAAGCCTAGATTTTCGCTTAGCAAGTTATGAAGTAGATTTTTCAAGGTTTTCCTCCTTACCATTTTTACTTAATGCAAATGGTTTGCGTTTGCAAATAATTATAGTCTTCTTATGCAGGATAAAGCAAGAGATAGAGGAAAAATATTTTTTCAAGTGTTCAATGCCAAGGGGAATTAACTAAATCGCCAGAGACTATATGATAAAAAACTATATGATTAAAGCAGGGTTTGGATAATAGATAAATAAAGAGAGGCGCTATCCTTTAAGGGACAACGCCTCTTTGTATTTGAATTCTGTCTAATACATTATCTTTGATATTATTTGGAATATTTCACATATTTTAAGGGATCTTGGGTGGCTCCGTTTTTCCGGACCTCGAAGTGTAGATGGGGACCGGTACTCCAACCAGTACTTCCGGCTTCGCCAATCTTTTGGCCTTTAATTACTATATCACCAACCTTGACAGCGTAAGCAGAGAGATGGCAGTAAGCAGTCACTATGCCGTTACCGTGGTTGATCATAATCATATTACCATTAGCACCGCGGTAGCTGGCTTGAATAACCTTACCGTCATCAGCGGCCACAATCTTACCACCCATAGGAACAGCAATATCTACCCCGGTGTGCATCCGGTTAGTTTTCAGGATGGGGTGGCGGCGCATACCATATTTTGAGGTAATTCTGCTATAGCCTGGGGCTGGCCAAACCAGTTTACCTGTACCATAGATGGTACCATCAGATTCCGCCAATTTTCTTAATTCGGCTTCGATTATCTTGTCTTGTTCTTCTAGTTCATCTAGGGCTGCTTCAATAGCTTTTTTGTCGTTTTGGACCTGTCTGACTAATTCTTGTTGTCGTGAACTGGCTACTGCAATTTCACGCTTTTTCTCACTTTGCTCTGATTTTAAAGCAGCTAGGGCGTTTCTTTTCTCAATAGTAATCTGCTGCTGCTCTTCGTACTTAGCCAGTTCTGTTTTTATCTCGGTAATGAGCTCACTGTCACTTTCAGCGACCCGGCCAAAAAGATCCCAGCGAGTCAGCAAATCGGTAATACTGGTTGAACCGAAGAGAACCTCAAGGATATGGGTCTCTCCGTTTATGTACATGGCTTTTAACCGTTCACACAGGATATCAGTATTTTGGGACAGCTTGACCTCGGTCTCTTCCAGGTCTTTTTCGATGAGGCTAAGCTCATTTTCAGTTTCGCTTAACTTTTTTTCAGTATCCTGTAGTTGCTTATTAGTACTAGTAAGAACATTATTTAATTTACGTAATTCGGAAACTGCTTTACTTTCTTCGTTCTTCTTTTGATTGAGCATTTGCTCAGTTTGTTTTATTTGTTGTTGTAGTGCTTCTTGCTTTTCACGAAGCTCCTTTTCTGTTTCGGTAGCTTGTACCGGAGCCAGGATAGCGGAAGCACTTAAAGTTATGATTAACATAGTGGTTAATACCAGCTTTGAAGGCCTAATCATAATTACACCCCTTAACGACAGAAATCTTCATTACTAAGCCACCTGTAGACATAATAGACAGGCAGACTTTCAGCGACTTCTTATTTCTACATTAAGGGGCAATAATCCTGCTACTTCATGGCGAAAATTGCAGACAAAATGTAACAAACAGCTGAAAAGATCTAATTCGCCTTTTTTCTCTCCATAAAATAGGTGATAATCCTGGTGATTTGTCCGTTTTTACCTAGCCAAGTGAAAAGGATTATCAACAAGACTGCAATAACCATGTTATTGCAGGCATGCCAGAGGGCCTTAATTTGTGCTTCGGCTAATGTAAGCCCATAAATATCATTTAAGGCTCGGGGAAAATCGGCATTTTGTCCCACATGATTGAGGAGGGCGGTAAATTTTCCGTCATTCTTGTCTGAAAGGTATTTGCAAAGCAGTGTATAGCGCCCTCGGCTTAGCAGCAATGCATCACCCAGTCTGGCTAATTCTGTTTCAGGCAACTGATTCCAGCCAGGGCCAAACCAATAACTTAGCAGAAAACGATGGACTTTAATTCTAGTTAACTCGGGGTTAAAAGGTGCAGGGGTATAGAGAATGAAATGCCTTCCTTGATATTGGGCGATAAATTCATGGTTCTGACCGAGGAAGATAAAATAGGGTCGATTCAGCTCAAGAGAGACTAATCCAGTGTCCCGGGCCAGCTTCAAGTAACTACGGAACCACTTATCCACCTTATCCTGTTCTGTCGGGCTATAATCGGCTAAGACCAACATAGCTCCTGACAGGGAATAGACAGGGCCTTGGAGTCTATTGTTCAGGAAAAAAACTTCTTTTTCTCCGGTGCTGGTCTGCTGAGATCTTTTGTCTATGGCAGTAACCTCATAAAAGAGTTTTGTCAGCGGTCCCGGAGCGGCAATAAATAGTTTGAGAGTATGTTCATAGTTGAAGGGAAGGAGTTGGATAACATTTTCTGTGTTGGGTTGTTCTTCCCAATGATAGTTAACAAGAACCTTTTCCAGATCCCCGTCAGGATCAGTCACATGGATTTCCAGCAAGACCCCTTCTTGGACTCCTTCATTATTAATTTCGACTAAGGGTTTAGCCGGTTTTTCATAAATAAGCTGATCGGCTTGAAGCATCGCAGCTAACCATTCTTGGATTAAGGGGTGAACCTGCAGCTCCCGGACTCGTTTATAAAGATTGTTAATCTTTTTGTTTTCATCATTAGTAAGTACTTGGCCTAACTCCCAATAAACCCTAGGCGATTGGCTTTTATTATCATATAGTTCTTGCCAGATGGGTAAGGCATCCTTAGATAGACCGGCTTTAATTAGATAATAACCCTGGACTTCTTGGAGCTGAAGCCAACTTTCTTTATCGGCCGCGAGGGCTTTAACCCGGAATAGCTCTGCCGCACTCAAATAATCCTTGTCTGCTAAAAATCCAGCTAATCGCTGGCGTTCCTCTTGGGTGACTAAAGTCTCCCAGTGGCGTTTTTCTGAAAAAGTATCAGCTTTTATTAATACAGCTTCTTGTTGGTTTTGGTAGAAGATCCAGCTAAGCTGATTGCCAGTGAATTTATAATTTAGAGGCTCAATTTCGCGGATTTGAGCTGGATTATTTTCAGCAAAGATCAGATTCACCACAGTTCTATTAGGTAGCTTGGCCCATTTTGAACTGTAGCCGGAAGAATAATCAATCATATAAAGTCCCAGGTTATTGACCTCCCGAGCTAAACAATAGGTGATGCTCATAAGTTGTTCTTCTTCGCTGTCAAAACTTAATTCCCAGGAGTATAATCCGTTCTTATACTCCGTGTCTATAGAGAGCTCTGTCCATTCACTGATCTTATTGACTTTAACCTGAGGATAATATTCCTCTGGCAGAGAGTTGTTGTTGTAAGGAAAGGACAGTTGGAGCTTAAGCTTTTTGTCTGATGGGTTTATTAGACTGTAAGAAGTCACGATTTGCAGATGGTCTTCAAACCAATAAATATCGGTGGTTTTGTTCTGTAGCTTTACTTGTGTATCCTGGGATGGTTCTAATACATAATTAGTCGTCCCTTGGTTTGTGTTTGCCGGGTTAGCTTTAGCAGGCAATGAAGGTGTTGCCAGTAAGCAAAAAATAAGAACGAGTATTACCGACTTTTTGTTCATCCTGGGCCTCCTTGAATTCCTTTGGATCTCTTTATTGATAGGTAAAAAATTACCGGGCTCAAAACCTTTGCTTTAGGGAGCTTAGTTCATTTTTGCCTCAATATTTGTTAGAATATATTGAGTCGTTGGAGTGAAATTAGAGAACTGAAGAACTACAGAATATTAGAGGTGCACAAATGACAGAAATGATAGAAAAAGCCGTTACGGCTGATTGGCAGATTGCTTTATATAGAAAGGTGTTACAAGATCCTTTGCTGGAGAAGTTTTTTGCTCTGTTGCAAGAATTGACGAGGACTATTCCTGAGCCTACCCAATTGTTAGCTAGTTACTATGAATTTGCTACAGCCTTTATCCCTGTTGCTGCGGATTTAGAGACGACAGATAATAGTGCTTGGCATAACTATATCTGTAAGTTGATTTTAGAGGACGAGAATCTCTTTAGTCGGCAAGCAGAAAGTCTAGAATTTGCTGCCATTCCGTGGGTAGTCAAAAAAATGGCTGGGAATGATTTGTTGCTTTTACAAAGGATCGCCAACATTTCTAACAAGGAAATTATCCTTCTTATAGAACAAAGGCTGAATAAAGTAGCAGACGGATTTTTCCTACCGGAATGGGAGGGTATCAGAGGAAGTGGAACGGAAAATTGCTCCGCTACTGGCTTAGAACAGACCACGCCAGTCTATGATATCTTCGGAAAGGAAAAAGATTGGGCCCAAAGCCTAGAATCTCTCTATGCATATTATCGCCAAAACGGCGTAGGAATTTTCGGCCAATACCATGCTTTTCGCTGGCTACGCAACAAAAATGGTGAGGGCTCACTGATTGGTGTGCGCAATAATGACAAGATCAGACTTAGTCAGCTCTATGGCTATGAAAGAGAGCAATATAAGGTAGTGCAGAATACGGAGCAGTTTCTAGCCGGCTACCCGGCTAACAATGTCCTTTTATATGGCGACAGAGGTACTGGTAAATCGTCTACCGTTAAGGCCTTGGTCAATGAATATGGGGATAGAGGCTTGCGCTTAGTTGAGGTACAAAAACAAGACCTAGAGGATTATCCCCTGATTATTGAGCAGTTAGCCTCTAGACCCCAGCGTTTTATTATCTATATTGATGATCTTTCCTTTACTAGTGATGAAGGAGAATATCGGGCCTTAAAAGCTATGTTAGAAGGTAGCCTTGAGGCTAGGCCTTCTAACGTCTTAATCTATGCAACTTCAAACCGACGTCATCTGGTGCAAGAGAGCTTCAGTGATAAGAACATCACCGGCTTCCACCCGGAAAATGAAGACCTTCATTTTATGGATACTGTGCAAGAAAAGCTATCTTTAGCGGACCGTTTTGGGATAACCGTTACCTTTGCTGCACCAGCTCAGAAGGGCTATCTGGCTATTGTTGAAAAGCTGGCCCAAGAAAGAGGCTTGAAGATTGAGAAGGATGAATTGGCTCAGCAAGCTCTTAGATGGGAGTTAAATAATAATAGCCGTTCTCCCCGGACAGCCAAACAATTTATAGATTTTTTAGAGGGAAATCTGGCTCTAACTATGAGAAACAGCGATAGGGCAGACATATAATATTGTAAAGCAAGACGGGCGTGCAATTTGTAAAATTATGACATAATAAAGAGAATATAAAAATTGTTAAAATAAATCATTGCCACAGGCCAAATAAAGTTGTATAATGTTTATCATACAATCCACTACCGGGAGATAAATGTCCGCCCGACAAAGACACGGGGCTGGAAAGCTTGAATATAGAAGAGGTGCATTCATAATGAAAGAGTACAAAGTTGCAGTAGTTGGTATGGGCGCTGTAGGCCGTGAAATGGTCTTGGCTCTGGAACAGTCTTCCCTGCCGATCTCCGATTTATCATTGTTAGTGCGGAGAAACGAAGGAGAGGCTATGAGTTTTCGGGGGAAGACTTATTATACAACTAAGGTTCAAAAGGGTTCTTTTGAAGGTGTAGATATTGCTTTATTTGCAGCTGGAGAAGAAGCCAGCCGGTCTCTGGCTCCCCAAGCTCTAGCTGAAGGAGCTACTATAATTGATAACAGTAATGCTTTTCGCATGGATCCCAAGGTGCCCTTGATTATACCGGAGGTTAATCCAGAGGCTGCCAAAGACCATAAAGGAATAATTGCTAACCCTAATTGTTCCACAACACAGATGCTAGTTGCTCTGAAACCATTACATGACAATTTCAAGATTAAAAGGGTTGTTGTCTCTACTTATCAATCTGTCTCAGGAACAGGTTTAAAAGCTATTGATGAACTGAACGAACAGACTATATCCTATGTAGAAGGTAAGGAGATAGCAGCAGAGGTATATCCACATCAGATTGCCTTTAATGCTTTGCCACACATAGATTCTTTCTTGGATAACGGTTATACCAAAGAAGAGATGAAGATGCATCATGAAACCCAGAAGATCTTTAATGATGAGCAGATTCGTGTTACAGCAACTGCAGTTAGAGTGCCAGTTATGCGTTGTCATTCGGAAGCTATCAATATTGAAACGGAAGTAGCTCTGCCGGATGTGGCAAAAATTAAGGAAATATTAGCAGCTTTCCCCGGAATAATTGTTTGTGATGACCCTGTCAATGTGCAATATCCCTTAGCCATCGATTGCGCGGGTAAGGACGAGGTTTTTGTAGGTCGGATCCGCAAAGATTATACTATCGAAAATGGACTAAATCTCTGGGTAGTATCTGATAACCTGCGTAAAGGGGCTGCCCTTAATGCGGTGCAGATCGCTGAATTATTAGTTGCAAAGAATTGGGTAAAAGCTTCAGGTGCTTGTGAATTAGCGGTATAAACAGTTCCTTTAACTAATAAAAGGAGATTACTTTAGTGAGGGATCTTTTCTGCCCTCACTAAATATTTGATTCTGTAAGGTGTAGGAGGATTAAGTAACAGATGTCCATAATTGTGCAAAAATTCGGTGGTACATCGGTAAATACCCCGGAAAAACGAGAACAAGTCTTAGCAAAAGTTATAGCAGCCAAAGAAGAAGGAAATGATGTGGTAGTAGTGGTTTCGGCTATGGGTAGAAAAGGCGAGGCCTATGCTACCGACACTCTATTGGATTTACTGTTACAGGTCGGACCAGAGCCGGCAGGACCGCTCAAAGATTTACTTGTTTCTTGTGGCGAGATTATTTCAGCATCTGTAATGGCTCATAGTTTGGCTCAAAAAGGCTATAAAACTGTGGCTTTAACAGGTTTTCAGGCTGGAATAATTACGGATAATGATTTCACCAATGCTGACATTAAGCGGGTAGAAACGGATTATATTAAGAGGAAGTTACAAGAAGGGAATATAGTCTTTGTAGCTGGCTTCCAGGGGATTACGGAGCAGGGCGAGATTACTACATTAGGTCGGGGCGGAAGTGACACTACAGCCTTAGCCCTTGGTGGAGCCTTAGGTGCAGATAAGACTATCATTTACACAGACGTGCCCGGAGTAGCATGGACAGATCCGCGCTTAGTTCCTGAGGTACCTTTTCTTAAGACTATTGGATTTGAACCTATGTATACTTTGGCCAAGGCAGGGGCTAAAGTAGTCCATCTGCGAGCTGTGAAAGCGGCCATGGATTTTGATTGTCCATTCTACATTCGTTCTACTTTTCAAGATGGTGAGGGTACTTTAGTCGGACCTATGGGTGAGGACTATAACGGTATATATGGTCTAGCTGTCTCAAATGATGGTATCAGAGAAGGCTTTTCTTTGATTACTATAGTCTGGTCTCCTGAGAGTAAACATAATTCTGAACGATTCTTAGCTTTATTGAAGGGGCAAGGTATCGCGGTAGAGGATACTAGCCCGGTTTCTAACGGCGCGTCTTACTTGGTGTCTGTGGAGCAAACAACTAAGGCTGTCCAATGTCTCTATGATTTTTCTTTAGAAAAGTAGTTGTCATGAAGAATAACAAGAACGGTCGTAGCGGTTCCTCGCCTAGAAATGTCTAAACTCATACCGTAAGAAATAGCTTAACGGTCGAAATTCGCCGTCCTGGCTCAGTTCTCCCTGTCCGGCACGTCCTGTGCCGGACTAAGTGATTTCTAACGGTATTTCGTTAAGACATTTTCGCTAAGCTCGTCAAAGCTACTCCAGTTCTTGTTATTCTTCATCTTGGTAATAGGAAAACAAGAACGGTCGTAGCGGTTCCTCGCCTAGAAATGTCTAAACTCATACCGTAAGAAATAGCTTAACGGTCGAAATTCGCCGTCCTGGCTCAGTTCTCCCTGTCCGGCTAATGATAAAATTATCAACAGTACATTGGAGAGCCATGATATAAGAATAAGGGCTCTCGAAGTAGTTGCCAAATGATTGAGCTTTAAAAAAGCAAGCCGAAAGGCTTGCTTTTTTGGTGAACCCGGTATGGGGCACCCGCTTATGGAACTAATTCGGTTAATTTAGATATCTTCCTCCGGGTTGTCCAGGTTAAGCTCATCTTCAACTGGGCTTACCTCAGTTTCAACTGGAATCGGCTCAGGCTGAAGCATTTCTTCGGCAGGCACCACTTCGGAGGAGATTAGAGAAAGCTTCTGATAAATCAGACCTGCTGACCATAATAGTACGGCGATACCCAGATAGGCGACGGCGGAAAAGACACCGGGAAGAAATTGTGTGGGCAATACTGCTTCTAAGACATCAGCCCTCTTGAATCCTTGGGAAATATACTGGTTAATAATAGATCTGGCAACAAAAATAGAATTTACCAAATTAAGAATAGCTATAAGGGCCACAACTATTGAAGCAACTTGCATTACCTTTGTGGTAGTAGTTTTTTTGGCTTTTTTTGTGTTCATTAATTTTCTCCTTTCGCATTGCTGATTTCTATTATAACTCTTGTGATTGTAGATTAATATTAAAATTTTTCATATTAGTTGATAAATCACTGAGACGTGATTTATATTTTATAGGTAATAAACTTAAAAAATGGTATAGTAAAAACAGTATGAAAATAAAAAATATAAAACAACCGTAACTTTTAGGAAGTTTTTGCGTTAATACATATAAGCGGTGTTGTGGAGGAGATAAGAAATGGTATCTAGTAACGCTGTATCAGCGGAAAAGGAGCTAATCGAAAAGGTAAAAGTTAACAAGCAAGCTTTTCTGGAAATCTATGATGCTTATTTCCAGAGAATCTATGATTACGCTTATTATCGAACTATGAGCCGGATTGAGGCGGAGGAGATAACCTCCCAAACCTTTCTGGCAGCTTTGGAGAACATTCAAAAGTTTGAATACCGTGATATCCCTGTAGTAGTTTGGCTATATAAGATAGCCGCTAATGCCATTAGCGATCACTACCGTAAAAAGGGACGGACTGTTGAATTGGAACTAAATATACAACATATGGCTGCTGATGCTATCAATGAACCGGAAAACGTGGCTGTGGAAAATTCCGAGAAGCAGCAACTCCTAGAGAACATCCGCTCTTTGGCACCATTACAGCAACAGGCCATAATCCTGCGATACATTCAAAGTCTATCATATAAGGATATTGCAGATATTCTGGAAAAAAGTGAAGGAGCTGTCAAACAACTACTTCACAGAGGTTTGAAGTCCCTGCGGGAAAGGATGGTGCAATATGAAGAACAAAGATAATCTTAATGGTGTGTTCACGACGGAAGATGAAATAGAATTACAAGAGCTGGAAGCCCAGTTTAGCGGTCTATTTGCCGATTTAGAGTCGCCGCCTCTAAGACAAGATTTTCAGGCTGAATTAAGGAAGAAAATCTCGACTAAAGAAAATAAAATGGATGCTGCCAGAGGTAAAAGAAAGTCTTTTTTCTCATCGTTAACTATGGCAAAGAAAAAAATTAAAGCTAAATCAGCGTTTAGCTTTAATAGTAATAGCGGATCAGGGCGGAGAAATCTAAGGCTAGCAGCAGCATTTCTCTTAGTTGTTTTCGTATTTACCGGGATTTTTTATGGCTTAGGTGATATTTTTGTTAAACCTGCTTTAGCTGGAGAGATAAGCATTGTCGCCCTCCAAGAAGACACAGCAGGCATTGCTACTGATACGTCCTTCCTTTTAACTAGTGAGAACCCTCTGGATAAAAGGACGGTAGAAGAAAATCTACAAATCAACCCGGCTTTTCCTTATCGTTTAGAAAGGGAAAACGGTGGCAAGCAATATAAAATTATCCCTCAAGAAGCCTTAAAAGCAAACACCGTCTATCAGTTAGGATTTGATACCAGTGGACAGGGGCGGGAAAGCTTTTCCTGGGCCTTCCAAACTAAGGGGCAATTCAGAGTGCTCAGTAGTTTACCCCGGAGGAACAGTACTGGTGTTCCGATTAATACTGGATTGGAGATTGTTTTCTCCCATGAGAATTTTTCGGCAGAGGAGGCTGCTAAGTATTTTACTATTTCCCCCGAGGTTAAAGGGAAATTCGAGAAACATAAGAAGACCTTAGTTTTTGTACCAGAGACACCATTACTTTATGGACAGATATATACAGTAACTTTAAAGAAAGGTTTTCCATTAAGCTCAAGTGATCAAGTCATAGCTGAGGACTATCAATTCACCTTTGAGACAGAGTACTTGGAGGAAGATAGAACGCAGTTTAACTTTGATATTTATGAAAAACAGTTAGAGTTTTCTACACAAGAAACCCCACATTTCTCGTTGAATTTCCATTGGCAAGGACAGATACCCAAGGCTCAAGTTGAAGTTTTCCGTTATCCTGATAGTAACAGCTTTGTAGAATCCCAAGCCAAGTTGAATGAAATACCATCTTGGGCTTACTATACGCGTAATTCTTATCGAGAGGATTTTTCTAAGCTTGGAAAATACAAAGAATTTACTGTAGATGTTATAAATACAGACAGTTATACTCACTATCTGGTCTTCCCTGAAGATTTGCCTGCAGGGTTATATGGGGCCCAGATTACGATGGATAAAGCTGTACAGCAGGTGTGGTTCCAGGTTAGTGATTTGGCAGTATATCTGACCCAGGGTCGGGAATCCAGTCTCTTTTGGGTTAATAATCTGAAAACAGGTCAACCGGAAGCAGACGCCAAAATCACTGTGTCAACTCTAGATAAGAATTGGTCCACAGATGCTAAAGGCACTGCCTTCATCGAGGAACGGTTTATAGATTACCCAGGTGGCTTTGCCGTAGTAGAAAAAGGCGGGCAGCTAACAGTTGTTGATTTGCGTAGCCCCTTTGTTGAAAAAAATTATTCTGAAGAAGAATATAACCTTACCAGAGATTATTGGAAATATCTTTACTTAGATCGAAAAATTTATCAACCAGGAGATACAGTTAATTACTGGGGTATTCTCAGTCCCCGCTTTGGAGCGAAAGCTATTGACGAAGTAACCATAGAATTATACAGCTACTCTTACTTTAGGCCATATTACATGGAATCTGACAACTCAGCCATAGTTGAGCAGCAAGTGAAGGTAGATGGTCAAACCTTTACAGGGGAAATGGGATTACCGATTTTGCGTCCCGGTTATTATTCCCTGCGCGTAAAAAGCGGTGATACAGTACTTACTTCTAACAGTTTCACGGTAGAGACCTATACTAAGCCGGCCTATGAGCTGACTATTGAAAAAGATAAAAAAGCTATTTTTACCGGAGAAAAAATGAACTTCCAGGTTAAGGCCGCCTTTTTTGAAGGCACACCTGTACCTAATTTGAAGCTGAAATACTATATAGATGGGCGCGAAGGCACAGTAGTAACTGATGATAAGGGAATGGCCAATATTCCTTATGTAGGTAAAGGAAATGATGGTTATAGCAGCCCTAGCTATGTTCATCTTTATGTTACTGCTTCCTTACCAGAGGCTGGAGAGATAGAAGTTAGCAGTAGTGTCTGCCTTTTCAGTGGCAGGGTGGATCTTGAATGTCAGGCATTACGTCAAGATACAGCATATAGCTTACAGCTTGACACTAAAAAAATAGATCTTACTAAAGTGAATCAAGGTGAGTCTTTAAGCCGGGACAGCTACATAACAGGTCCGGCTCCCAATACTACAGTTACCGGAAGGATAATGAAAGAAATCTGGACTAAGGAAGAGGTAGGACAATACTACGATTTTATTAACAAAAAGGTAGAAAAAACTTATCATTACAGATACTCAGTCCAAGAAATGGGCGAATTCACTACTGTTACAGGTAGTGATGGCAAGATTACTTATCAAGGACAGTTAGATGATCCCGAGGCCACATACTATATTGAACTCTCAACGAGAGATGGGGCAGGTGGTTTAACTAGAAGGACTGTCTATCTATATAGTCGCAGTTATAACTCAAATCCTGGTTACTCTTATTTTTACCTGAAAAATGAGCGTAACACAGGCCATAATGAGGGTGAGACAGTACAACTGAAATTTATGGAAAATGAGCAGGAGCTTGGTCCAAGGGCGAGTAGCTTCCTCTATTATCAAGCCCAAAAAGAACTAATCACCTACAGTGTGAAGGATGATGGTCAATACAGCTTTACTTTTACTGAAGAAATGAATCCTAACATAACAGTGGGCGGGGTCTATTTTGACGGCAGAGGTTATCAGGAAACCTATCCTCTAATAGTAGGGGTTGCAAAGGAAAGCAAGGCTTTAAATGTGTCAATTACCAGCGATAAAGAGGAATATCGACCTGGAGAAAAGGTCAAGTTAGCAGTTGAGGTTAAGGACCTACAGGGTAAGCCTGTCAAGGCCGAAGTAAATCTGAACCTGGTAGATGAAGCCTTGTTCAATTTGGCTGAACAGCATGTGAATTTATTGGATAGTATTTATGGTGATTACATTCATCCCCAATTATCTTCCCTGCGCACCCACCTGAAAACTTATTTTGGCGGTGGAGCGGAACAGGGCGGTGAAGGTGGCGGAGAACGAAGTGATTTCCGGGATACAGTAATTTTCGAAACACTGAAAACCGGCCGAGATGGCAAAGCGACTACGGAATTCACTTTACCGGATAATCTAACTTCCTGGCGGGTCACATATCATGCCTTGACAGACAATCTCATGGTAGCCAGCGGAACTGAGCAGATAGCTGTTCGTTTACCGTTCTTTGTTGATGTGACTATGAATAATAGCTATCACCTAGGAGATAAACCAGTCTTAATCTTACGTTCCTATGGCAAAAAGCTATCTGAAGGGCAAGAAGTAACGTATCAAACTGTCCTTAAGACACCGAAAGGCCAGGAGATTAAAGGTTCAGGACAGGGTCTGGCTTTCACTCCTTTTGATTGGGAATTACCTGTTTTGGAAGAAGGGGTATATACTTTAACAGTCACAGGAAAATGGGGCAGCTACACAGATACTATAACTAAGGAGTTAATTGTGCAGAAGCCTTATCTGGAACGGAGCAGAACAGAATTTAGCCTTCTTAGCGAGAAGCTAGAACTCCAAGGTTCTGATAAATATCCTACTAAATTAGTATTTACTGATTATGAAAAATCTCAGTATCTGACTGGTTTATACGATTTGGCCTGGACCTTTGGCAGCAGAATCGAGCAGAAGCTGGCGGCACGTGAAGCTGAAAAGCTACTTAAGGAATATTTCCCGGAGAATGATTTGGCTTCATTAACAAGGGAGGAAGAATCCTTCATCCAGTATCAGCAGGAAGACGGTGGCATCAGCCTCTTACCTTATAGTGACAGTGAATTGGCCCTATCTGCGCTAGTTGCCTCTGCTAGTCCGGAAGATTTCGATACTCGAGCCTTAGCAGGGTATTTCTACAACATTTTAGAGGGCGATGAATCTCAGGAAGACGATAAATCCTTAGCCCTATGGGGTTTGGCCTCACTAAAAGAACCGGTTCTGCTTCAGGTTAAGAATGAGTTACAACGGGATGACCTTCAACCAGCAGAGAAGATTCATTTGGCTTTGGCCCTCTTAGAGCTGGGGGAAGGCGCTTACGGCCAAACAGTATTCCAGGATATCCTTACAAGATATGGTCAGGAACTGGGAGACACCATGCGAATCAAAGGCCCAAGGGATCAAGATGAAATCTTAGTGGCCACCACTCAAATGGCCTTATTAGCAGCTAGATTAGATGCACCGGAAAAAGGTAAGCTCTATCAATATATCTTAGAAAATCCGGGTAAAGAGATTCTTAATACTATTGAAAAGCTGCAAATCTTGAAATATAGCTTAAAATACATGAATCCGGATCCAGTCAGTTTCACCTATCAATATAACGGAAAGACTGAAAAAGTCAGCTTAAAAGACTGGGAAAGCTTCCAACTGACGCTTTTGCCTGCTGAAATGGCAGAGATTAAATTCAGCCAGATTAGCGGCAAGGTAGGTGTATCTGCCTTGTATAAAGCACCGCTACTGGGTGGAGAAGTTTCTAAGGGTGAAGATTTAAGCCTAAGCCGGAGCTACAAGGTAGATAATAAGAATACTGTTCAATTCCAGCGTGGTGATCTGGTTAAAGTAACTCTGGAGTATTCAATCGGTGATAAGGCGCCCGCCGGTTCCTATGAGATAGTGGATATTCTCCCGGCTGGTCTGGCTTATATTTCACGACCATATCAACGTAATATTAAAGAAGTAGACATTTCCTATGCCAGCGAGGTTAATAATCAGCAGTTGACCTTCCACGTCTGGAAGGATAAGGGGCAGATTTCCTACTATGCTAGAGTCCTTACCCCAGGTGATTATGAATGTGGAGCACCCTATTTAGGCAATATTGAGAGCCGTGAAATCTACATTACTGGTTCAACAGATAAGGTAAAGATCAAATGAGAAAGAAGATATTCGTTCTAATAGTGCTTGTAGTTTTCCTTGTAGTAATTACAGGTTGTCAGAAAAAAAAACAGGCGGAGAACTATTCTCCGCCTGAAGCTATAAGGCCGACCCATGCCAGCATATTTATTAGTAAAAATGATTTTTACGATCTTTTGGCCAAGAGAGAAAGCAGTAATTCTCAAGTTGAGGGACGTGTGGTAAGTGGCATCGTACCTCATCATTTATTGGCCAGCAATATGATTATAGATTTTTTTAATGTGCTGGCAAAGCAAAAACCCAGTCTAGTTATTTTGATAGGGCCTAATCATTATCAAAAAGGTAATAGGATCTCCAGTAGTCTTTATGATTGGCAGACTCCTGCCGGTGTAGTTCAGGTGAATCAGGATATCTGTCAGGACCTTATCTCTCAAGGGATAGTGGCCAAAGATGAGCCACTGTTGGCTGAAGAACATTCTGTGGGTGCCTTAATGCCTTTTATTAAATATTTCATACCTGAAGCTAAAGTTGTACCTATTATCATCCAGCATGGTGCAACCCTACAGGAGGTAGATGAGTTGCTTGACGCTATAGAGCCTTACCTTGATGAAGATGCTGTGCTATTAGCTTCTGTGGATTTTTCTCATTATCTGACTCGTTCCGAGGCCCAACTTAAGGATCAAATTACCCTCCAAGCAATGGAAAAGTTTGATTATACAGCCCTTTTTAAAATGGGTGACGATCATCTGGATTCTCCTGCTTCTTTGGCTTGTTCCTTTCGCTGGGCTGAGAGACGGGGTATCAAGAAGTTTCATCTTCTGGACAATACTAATTCCGGAATTATTATGCGGAATGAGGTTATGGAGACTACCAGTTATTTTACCTTGGTTTTTACAGAGCAAGAATAACAAGAACTGGTGTAGCTATCCTCGCCTAGAAATGTCTAAACTCATACCGTAAGAAATCACTTAGCAGTCGAAATTCGCCATCCCTGGCTCAGTTCTCCCTGTCCGGCACGTCCTGTGCCGGACTAAGTGATTTCTAACGGCATATCGTTAAGACATTTTCGCTATGCTAGTCAAAGCTACTCCTGCATTATTGTTAAAAAAGGTTACGTAGATTCAAAGATTCCCTTTGCGGAATATGACGTATTAAATTGATTAGATTATTTAGTTCCGCTTGGGAATCCTTATCTTCTTGGTAATGCAGATATACTTCTAGCTTCGTAAGACTTTCTTCAATTCGATCCAGTTCTTGATGGTGGACGAGCATAGGCCAGTATCTGCTCATTTTTCGCCAAGTTTCGATGAGATGTTGATAGGAACTTTCGGCTCGTAACCACTCGGATTGTTCTATGCTAGTC
>JAPXME010000007.1:0-23121 GCA_033809185.1 Clostridiaceae bacterium | reverse complement strand
GTACTGAAAAAGCTGTAAAAGCCATGCAAAAGCATTATGACCTTCCGGTAACAGGGTCCATGAGTTTGGCCGATTATGCCGCCTTGGGGATTAACACCCATTAGAAAATTAGAAAAGGTCCGCTATAGGCGGACCTTTTACTAACATCTTAAGCCAAATGTTCTTGAGTGTGTACCAACAGTATTCGATTAACTAAAACTTTAATGTTTTTTACTTCAGGGTCTTCCGTTCCCTGCAGAATAGCATACTCATTACGCAGAACATTAACGTAATCTATTACTTCGCGGGTGATCCTTTCACCTGGACAAACTATGGGTATCCCTGGTGGATAGGCCATAATAGCCTCTGCACTGATTTCCCCTTCCGCCTCTTCCAAAGGAAGAACTTTGGTATCGGCATAATAAGCCGAACGTGGACTTACTACTGCTTCAGGAATAGAAGGAACAGGAGTGTAATACTTGACCACATTCTTAATGGATTGTGCCCCAGCAATTTCAGATAGAGCATTAACTAGATAATCCATAGTCTCCTGATTATCACCTAAGCTTACCAAAGCAATAATATTAAAGAGATCTGACAATTCAACTTGCAGACGATACTTTTTACGTAAGATCTTTTCAACCTCATAACCAGACAAGCCTAAAGCCCGTACATTAACGACTATTTTGGTTGGATCCAGAGCTACGCAGCCATTCTGTCCAAGAACAT
Source organism: Clostridiaceae bacterium (assembly GCA_033809185.1). Classification (GTDB taxonomy): domain Bacteria; phylum Bacillota; class Peptococcia; order DRI-13; family JAPXME01; genus JAPXME01. The sequence goes on along the minus strand of JAPXME010000007.1, from coordinate 22,413 downwards.
CAGTATCCATAACTTGCAAACCAGGAATTTGTTGCAGCTTTTGTCTTGCTTCCATGGCCAGATCATAGGTGCGTTCGATCATCTCACGACCATGAAGGGCTAGTTGTTTGCGTGCAATATCTAAAGAAGCTAGTAAAATATAGGATGGGCTAGTGGTTTGAGTAAGATTTAAAGCATTCTTAACCCGTTTAGGACTAATTAAGTTGCCTTGTTGTAATAGGATAGAACTTTGAGTTAAGGAGCCTCCCAATTTATGAGTACTACTAGCTGATAGATCAGCACCTGCTTCCATAGCTGAAAGAGGTAAACGATCATCAAATATCAAGTGAGCTCCATGGGCCTCATCCACAATTACCGGTACATCGTATGAATGAGCAATCTCAACGATTGCTTTTAAATCTGAGGCTATACCATAATAACTTGGGTTAATGACAAAAACAGCCTTAACATCAGGATTGATTGCTAGGGTTTCCCTGAGTGCTTCTGGGGTAATCCCCATAGCAATTCCATAATAATCGTGGATTTCAGGTTCAATATATATGGGTTCTGCCCCGCTTAAAATTATTCCACCGATAGCCGATTTATGGGCATTACGAGGAATAATTATCTTATCTCCCGGCTCACAAACGCTGAGAATCATGGCCTGGATTCCGCTAGTTGTACCGTTAGTAAGGAAAAATGCCTCCTCTGCGCCATAAATTTCTGCTGCCAACTTTTGAGCTTCATGAATTACGCTTACGGGATTACATATATTATCTGTATCTTCCAGACAGGTTAAATCTATATTTAGGCAGGTTGAGCCCAACAGAGCCTCTAATTCATGATTACCTCTGCCTTGTTTATGACCAGGAACATGAAAGGGAATAGTCTTGTCGGTGACATATTTCATTAAAGCTGTAACCAGGGGTGTTTTGTTTTGATCCATTATCTTTTTCAATCACCTAATCACACCTTTCTTTTACACATCAGTACAATTTCAAAAAATAATTTCAAAAATTAATAGCTAGCATATTAAAACATATTTTATCTTAATAATCAATCACTTTGCAAAATTATTTTTTCATTTTGTAACTTTGTCCACACCATAGATGATTTAAAAGGTTATTATATTCCATCCAAGCAGTTCTCCATGTATTATCTGACCAATCTTATTAAATAATAAGAGGAGATATTGTTGAAAACGAGGTGTAGGTATAGTGGCAAGAAAAAGGTCTTTCTCTTTTGGATTTTATAAGGATATAGGAATTGATCTGGGCACAGCTAACACCGTTGTCTTTGTAAAAAACAAAGGTATAATCCTAGTCGAACCCTCTGTTGTCTCTGTAAATGTCAATAACGGTGAAATTCTAGCCGTCGGCAATGAAGCCAAAGAAATGATAGGCCGGACACCAGCCGATATAGTCGCCATCCGTCCCCTAATAGACGGTGTTATTGCTGATTTTGATATCACGCGCTTAATGTTAAAGTACTTTATTAATAAAGCTATGGGTGGACAAAGAATGGTCAAACCCAGAGTTTTAGTCGGCGTTCCTATGGGCATAACCCAAGTTGAAAAAAGAGCAGTTCTGGAAGCAGCTGCTCAAGCTGGAGCCAAGGAAGCATATTTAATTGAAGAACCTGTAGCCGCAGCAATTGGTGCTGGATTACCTGTGGAAGAAGCTCGGGGCAGTATGGTGGTTGATATTGGTGGTGGTACTACAGAGGTAGCCATCCTATCCTTAGGAGGTATTGTCGTAGGTCGCTCCATTCGTATTGCTGGAGATGCACTTAATAACTCCATTATCAGAATGATTCGTCGTAATTATAATATCGAGATTGGCGTACGGACAGCAGAACAAATCAAGATTGAAAGCGGCTATGCAATCAATACACCTGCTGATAAAGTTGCAACCATAAGAGGGCGTAGTCTTGAAACAGGATTGCCTGTTAACTTTGAGATATCTGCTACTGAAATCTCCGAGGCTCTATCCGAACCACTAAACTCAATTCTGGAGGCTGTACGTTCAACTTTAGAAAAAACGCCGCCCGAATTGGCGGCAGATATAATGACTATGGGGATGACCCTCACTGGCGGCGGTGCTTTACTCCAAAATATTGATCGCTTCCTGGCTGGAAATACCAAGATGCCTGTACATATTGCCGAAGATCCTCTTTCTTGTATTGCCCTAGGAACTGGTTACGCTTTGAAAAGTGTCCAACTATTATGCAAGCTGTCCTTAAGATAAAGGATTACGCCTCATCGCTAGGTGACTTAATCTGTTGTTTTTGTATGCCATTATGATCTACATAATAATTATCCTTGTAAATCAATTGGGATACAGGTACTACTGTATAGCCTTCCTGCTTATAGAACTCCAAAATCATCTCTAGGGCAGCCGGGGTATTGGTTCCATCATTATGGAAAAGGACGATGGCTCCGGGAGCAGTCCTTTTAGTAACTCGCTGGTAAATCTCCTCTGCACTCAAGTTCTTCCAATCCAAAGAATCAATTGACCATTGTATGGGTATATAACCTGCATCCTGAACCAGTTTAACAATCCGATTATTATAAGCTCCGAAAGGCGGCCTAAAAAGATAAGGCTTCACTCCAGTAATTTCGGTAATTAAGGTCTCATTTTCTCTCAGTTCTTGTAACGCTTTATCATCCGGGAGATCAGTCATCTTAGGATGATTTGCTGAATGCATGGCCACCTCATGACCTTGGGCCACAATTTCTTTGGCCAGATCAGGATAGTCCTTAAGCCAAATATTTGTTAGAAAAAAGGTCGTCTTAATATTATACTTGGCTAAGATATTTAACAGTTCCTGAGTTCTGCTGCTACCCCAGGTTGCATCGAAGGAAATTGCCAACTTTTTCTCTGACAGATCCACTGCATAGATGGGGTGGATTTTTTCACCTACAGCAAGGACGCTGAGTAGTTCCCCAGTGGCATTAGAAATACTAGTTTTAAAGATACCGCCAATGGCTGAACAAATCACAAAAACTAACAACAGCATCGTTAGATGCTTTTTTGACAAATATAACATAGTAATCTGAACCACTCCTTTCTTACACCATATTTTTATGTGCATTCCCTACAGCTAGAACTAAGTAAAAGATGTTGTAAACACAAAAAGGCAACAAAAAACAGGCGCTAAATGATGCGCCTGTTTAATTTATATTGTATTGAGCTTAAGAATAAACTTAGGTTGAGTAGTTCGGAGACTCCTTGGTAATCTGAATATCATGGGGATGGCTTTCACGGAGACCTGCTGAGGATTGCTTAATAAATTTGGCTTTAGTCTTTAATTCTTCAATGGTTGCACAGCCTGTATAACCCATACCGGCTCTTAAACCGCCCACCAGCTGATATATTGTATCTGCCACAGGACCTTTATAAGGCACACGACCTTCTACACCTTCTGGTACCAATTTTTGGGCATTTTCTTGGAAATAGCGGTCACAAGAGCCTTCCTTCATAGCCGCCAATGAACCCATTCCTCGATAGACCTTGTAATTACGACCTTGATAAATTTCCACATCTCCAGGGCTTTCTTCAGTACCTGCTAATAAACTACCGATCATTACAGCATCTGCACCTGCAGCAATAGCCTTAGGAATATCTCCGGAGTACTTGATACCACCATCGGCAACAATAGGAATATTGTATTTGGCTGCTTCTTTGGCACAGTAATATATAGCTGTTAATTGAGGTACACCGATTCCTGCCACTACCCTGGTTGTACAAATCGAACCTGGTCCAATACCGACTTTGATCGCACTGGCTCCAGCCTCGATCAAATCTTTTGTAGCCTCTGCCGTTGCCACATTACCAGCCATAATGTCCAAATCAGGATAAGTCTGACGAATTTTTTTAACAAGTTCTATAACGCCTCTTGAATGTCCGTGGGCTGTATCAACTACTACAACATCGACTTTGGCATCAACCAAGGCTTGTACCCTTTCCATGGTATCTTCGGTAACACCAACAGCAGCAGCAACTACTAAGCGACCGTTACGATCTTTAGCAGAATTAGGATACTTAATGGTTTTTTCAATGTCCTTGATTGTAATTAATCCCTTCAGGTTATAATTCTCGTCCACTAAAGGTAATTTCTCGATCTTATAGCGGCGAAGAATTTCTTTGGCTTCTGCCATTGAGGTATTAACAGGGGCAGTGACTAAATTATCCTTAGTCATTACTTCATCTATCAACTTGCTATAATCAGTCTCAAAGCGCAGATCCCTATTGGTTAATATGCCGATCAGTTTCTCACCTTCAGTAATAGGAATCCCAGAAATATGATATTTGGCCATAATATCTAAGGCTTCTTGGATTGTATGATCTTTGCTGAGGTAAATCGGATCAATAATGATCCCGTGCTCGGAACGTTTTACCCGATCAACTTCCGATGCTTGAGCCTCAATACTCATATTTTTGTGAATTACACCAATTCCGCCTTCACGAGCTATAGCCCTAGCCATCCGTGATTCAGTTACCGTATCCATACCAGCACTAATAATAGGAATATTTAACTTGATATTCTGCGTCAATCTAGTATTCACAGAAACGTCTCGGGGTAAAACATCGGATTTAGCAGGCACAAGTAGGACATCATCAAATGTTAAACCTTCATAAGCAAATTTTTCAGCTAACAAAATCCTTCCTCCTTCACTCAAAAATAATAAAAACTACCTTTATTAAAGTATAATAACGAAATTATACCATATAGACAACCTTGGTCAATTACTTATTTAAATGTTCTCCTCAAGAAGAATGTTAATATTTCTTCTTTTATTATTATGAATACAACAAGGTTCCCGGGTAGTCAACAGCAATCTTCGATTGCGTTGATGGGTGGGGGTCTTTTTAAGTTGAGATTTTGTTCATTAAATGGCTAGTATCGTTTAGAAGTTCTATTTCATATTTATTGCCGTTTTTTATGAGTATATTGACGGCTGTATTATTCTGCCTGTATTTCCACATCATTGACAGAGGTTGCTCCAATAATCCACAAATCAAAGCAGCTATAGTTCCACCATGGGAAACAAAAGCTACTGTACCACCGGGGTATTCTTGTAGAATTTCCTTTACTGCAGTAACCGCCCGGTCTCGAATAAAAGTAAAGGTTTCGCCGTTTTTAATCCGTAAATCCTGGGGGCTTTCCTGCCATATTTTTAATTCTTCAGGATAGTCCCGCAATATCTCATCATAAGTAAGTCCTTCCCAAACCCCAAAATTTATCTCTTTTAACCCCAGCGTCGGTATAACCTTTAGTCCATGAGGTTCGGCAATAATCTCAGCAGTACGAAAAGCACGGCTAAGATCACTGCTATAAATGGCATCTATCTTTGAACTTGCTAAACGTTTTTGTAATTCTTTAGCCTGAGCTATTCCTTCGGGACTTAATTCAATATTAACATGTCCCTGATAACGCCTTTCATTATTCCAATAAGTTTTCCCATGCCTAATAATGATTAATCGTGCTGTCATAACTCCTCCTGCTATCAACTCCGGACAGAGTCCAGGCTGAATCGTTATAGTTTTCTAAATTTCTCAATCCTCCACTATAAATTGATTCGACATACCAAGCTCGTCTAAACTTTTTGACTGTAGTTCAACTAAACGGCAATTATTCTTAAATAAGCGTCGGGCATATCGAAGGTTATTTGTTTGTAGTCGTTTATTTTCTTTCTCTAGTCTAGTGAGAGTGGTTTTCTTCTCTCTTTCGCACTTTTCCAACAGATTCATTAAAACCCGACGACTAGTGCGAAGGTGCTCCACCTGTCTTTCTAAATCCTGAACTCGATTTCTCAGTTCTATAATCTCTTGTTCGTAACCCATCTGGTCTTCCACCCCAACTTTTTTATATTTCTAGTATATTCAAAAGGTAGAAAGCCTAGTCAAGGTTAATCTGAGAATTATCTAGGACTCAATAATTCAGAAAGAGTAGTGCTCGATATGGGCATCTGTCCAAAATACTCAAAATCTCGGTCATCGTAACCATGAAAATCAGAACCGCCAGTAATTAATAAGCCGGTCTCATTAGCTCTGCGTTGATAATAATCCCTTATCTGTAATGAATTATCCGGATGAAAAACCTCAATACCAGCTAAACCGTAGTCAATAAACTTCGGTAATAGTTGAGCTGGAAAATCGATGCCTGGATGGGCTAAGACAGGCAATCCACCTGCATTAAGAATTAATTCAATAACTTCCTGGGGGCTAAGCCTGTATCTCGGAACATAAGCCAACCCTCCCGGACTTAAAAATCTAGCAAAGCCTTCTTGAATAGATTGAATAATCCCTCGTTCCATCATAGCCAGGGCAATATGGGGTCTGCCGATTATCTCTGAGCCGGCCTTAGCTTCAACGTCTTGCATCGAAAGGGAATATCCTAATTTATTTAGCTTATCAATAATCTGCCGGGCCCGATTTTCTCTCGCTTCAGCTAATATCTGTAAAGAATTTAGCAATACAGGATTTGCAGGATTTATCTGATAACCAAGGATATGAATCTCTTTGTCTTTTTCAGTAGTACTTAACTCAATCCCAGGGATTAATTGCAAGTCAAGACTTTCTGCAGCTTCTGCTGCTTCCATAATTCCAGCAATCGTATCGTGATCGGTAATAGCCAGAAGCTTGATGCCTTTATCTGCGGCAAGTTTAACAATTTCAGTAGGAGTATATGCACCATCAGATGCCTTTGTGTGTACGTGTAGATCTGTTTTCATTTTTGCATACTTAGCTGAGAACTTGGTCGAGGACACGAATAAAATTACCTCCTAATACTTTGATAAGCTCAGAATCCTTCCAGCCGCGTTTAAGCAACAGTTCAGTAAGAGTCGGCAGTTTAGCCGCATTTTCTAAGCCTTTAGGGACAGTATCAATTCCATCAAAATCAGAACCTAGTCCAACATGGTCAATTCCAGCAATTTCAGCAGCATATTCAATATGTTCAATCACATTCTCAATAGTTAACTCACCAGAGCCAAGAAAATTAGGGTAAAAGTTAATGCCAATTACACCACCATTTTCCTGCAAGGCTTTCAATTGAGAATTAGTTAGATTTCTGGGATGATTACAGAGCGACCTGCAACAGGAATGACTAGCTACAAGAGGTTTTGTGCTCAAAGAAAGGACGTCCCAGAACCCTGCTTCATTAAGATGAGATACATCAATCAGCATACCAAGCCGATTCATCTCCCTGACTACTTCTTTCCCAAAGTTAGTCAGTCCACCCTTCCCTTCATTTTCCGCCACTCCATCTGCAATTTCATTCCGTTGATTCCAAGTAAGAGTTATTGAGCGAAAGCCTAGGCCATAAAGTATTCGTAGGTTACTTAACCTACCTTCTAAGGCCTCACCACCCTCAATGGCCAGTAATACCTTAAAATCAGCAGGACTTAAATCTGATAAATCCTCTCTAGACCTAATTATCTCCAAATACTGCCCATTCTTTCTCCCTTCTTCTTGGAGAAAATGAAAATAATCAAGAAGCTCTAGAATACGGCTTAACGCCCCAAAGGGTTTATACTGAGGCTCTAAAAAGCAGGCTATAAACTGCAGATTTATTTTTCCAGACCTTGCTAAATGCCAATCAAGCTGACATCCAGAATTCTCTTCCCAAAAAGAACGCTTTTTTGTATATAACTCAAGCAAAGTATCACAGTGACCATCAACAACAATAGCCTCTTGATGTAATTTCATTGCCTCCATGATAACCTAACCCCTATCTATGTTAATGAGGATTTATGAATATGATATCATAAGTCACCTAATGGCCTAACATTAAAATCATCTAAAAAAGAAAAAAGCCTGTAAAACAGGCTACAGACTTCTTATCGCGGTTCAACAATTAATTTCATTGCTGTTCTTTCTTCTCCGTCTATTGAGATATCTGTGAAAGCGGGGATACAAATTAAATCGATGCCACTGGGAGCAACAAATCCCCTGGCGATAGCTATCGCCTTAATAGACTGGTTTAACGCACCGGCACCGATTGCCTGGATTTCAGCACATCCTCTCTCTCTAATCACACCAGCCAACGCACCGGCAACTGCATTTGGACTAGATTTAGCTGATACTTTCAAAACTTCCAATCTTGTTACCTCCTCCGCTTCAAAAATACTAGAACAATAAACCTATCTATAATAGATGAACTTGTATATGATACATATTCTACATTTACTAAATAATTCCTTTAATGTTGCAGATTTTCTTCAAAAATTAAATATTATATAAATATTTCTGACTAATCTCTGATGATTTCGCTAATTCTGGTAATATTATGTGCTTTTCCTTCCGTTTCATCTATTTCTAAAAGTACACCATTAAACTGAGCTACTCCCCCATCAGCAACTTCAAAACGGACAGGCATTTGGCTAATAAATTTCTTGATCACAAGTTCCTTTTTTACGCCCAAAATGGAATCCCGTGGTCCTGTCATACCTAAATCTGTAATATAGGCAGTACCAGCAGGTAAGATCCGTTCATCAGCAGTTTGCACATGGGTGTGGGTTCCGACCACTGCCGATACCCGGCCATCTAAATACCAACCTAGAGCAATTTTTTCCGAAGTAGCCTCAGCATGCATATCAACAATTATCAGTTGTGTCTCCTGTCGCATACTGTTGACAAGCTCATCAGCAGTACGAAAAGGACAATCTAGGGATTGCATAAACACCCGTCCAGCGAGATTAATGATACCTATTTTTGTTCTTCCTTTAATTCTTACTATTGCACTGCCATTACCAGGAGTACCGGGAGGATAATTAGCCGGCCGGATCAGATTAGGCTCATGCTCAATATACTGATAAATCTCCTTCTTATCCCAGGTATGGTTGCCCATGGTTATAAAATCTACTCCACTATTAAATAACTCCTCAGCAATACTTTCAGTAAGGCCCACACCTCCTGCGGCGTTTTCCCCATTGGCGATAACGTAATCTAGCTTATATTTATGACGATATGTCTTTAATTTCTCACGAATAACTCTACGCCCAGGGCGTCCTACAATATCCCCGATCATTAAAATATTTAACATCGTTACCTCCGTAGTTAATATAAATTGGTGAATTGTTTTCACAATAAAAAGCCTTAGCCTAAGCTAAAGCTTTAGTTATTATTGTTATTATTAATATATACTATTATTACCTGTTTGTCTAAGATTTAGCGTTTAAAAACCAGAACGCGCCCTTCTTCTCTAACGGCAATTATATTATATTGAGTATATTTAAGCTTCAACCTTTCTAGAGTATGATTAATTAAATTATCCTGAACAAGAAGATCATCTTCAGGCAAATCTAAATTATCATATTCTAACTGAGCCGAAAATCTCTCTTGCATATATTTGATGAGGAAGTCAATTTCTTGTCTGGTAAGTGTCGTAGTATCTCGTACTAGATCTACAACTCCAATACCTGGACCCTCCTGATATTTAACCTCGAAATTCAGCGGTTCGTCCGCTTTAGCATAGTATATGTATGATTTATGACAATTGCGAATCTCAGTTAAAAAATACTGGTAATCTTCTTTACTCAAGGGACGATTAAGAATAAAACGTAACCGCAATCTACTTCTGTGACCAGTATAAATTACTGAGCAAATCTCAGGATATCTAATAAGTAAGGTTGTAAGCAAATTGATACTATCCTCATCATCAGTAGATGCATTATTACAAACTGGCAACAAGTTCTCATCCTCCAACTACACCTAACACTATAATCGATGTTTATTAGATTTCTTCTAAAGCTTTTTCGCCACAACTAGTCTGTAACCCTTTAATAATATCGAAATTTCACGGATTTACTTTATGGTAAGAATACAATAAATTAGGTGTATCGCCTAATAAACGGTACACCTAATTTTCATTAAAAACTTATTCTATTTATAGCTAATTATTTTGCATAATCTACAGCTCTGGTTTCACGAATAACTACAACTTTTATCTGTCCAGGATATTCTAAATTGCTCTCAATTTCCTTGACAATATCGCGGGATAAACGAACGGAAGTCGCATCGTCAATTTTATCAGGTTTTACAATTATGCGAATCTCCCTACCTGCTTGGATAGCATAGGATTTTTCAACCCCATCAAAGGAATTGGCAATCCCCTCAAGTTTCTCCAAACGTTTAATATAATTTTCCAACGTTTCTCTTCTAGCACCAGGTCTAGCAGCAGATACAGCATCTGCAGCAGCAACTAGCACAGCTTCAACGGATTGGAAAGGTTCATCTCCATGATGGGCAGCAATAGCATGAACGACATCTGGAGATTCCCTGTATTTTTTAGCTAAATCTGCCCCGATGGTAACATGGGGGCCTTCTACCTCATGATCAATAGCTTTTCCGATATCATGTAACAAGCCTGCTCTTTTAGCTAAATTCTCGTCAGCCCCAATTTCGGCGGCCATCATTCTAGCCAGATGAGCAACTTCTATAGAGTGCTTCAGAACGTTTTGTCCATAACTTGTCCTGAATTTCAGTCTTCCTAATAATTTAATTAACTCAATATGCAAACCATTAACACCAGTATCGAAAGTGGCTTGCTCGCCTTCTTCGCGAATTCTCTGCTCAATTTCTTTTTGAGATTTTTCTACCATCTCTTCAATCTTAGCTGGGTGAATACGACCATCATTAATCAACTTCTCTATGGCATTTCTAGCCACTTCGCGTTTAATCGGATCAAACCCAGAGAGGATAACAGCCTCAGGTGTGTCATCAATTATCAAATCAATACCTGTAAGCGATTCTAAGGTGCGAATGTTTCTTCCTTCACGTCCGATAATTCGACCTTTCATTTCATCATTAGGTAAGGCTACAACAGAAACTGTTGTTTCTGCTACATGATCTGCTGCACACCGTTGAATAGCTAATGATAAGATCTCTCTTGCTTTTTTGTCGGCCTCCTCTTTAGCCTGTTGCTCATAATCCTTGATCATCATAGCCGTCTCGTGCTTAATTTCATCCTCAACCTTGGCTAAAAGGATAGTACGAGCTTGTTCAAAAGATAAACCAGAAACCCTTTCTAGTTCAGCCATTTGTTTTTGTTGCAGTTCAGCTACTAGCTGTTTTTGTTTTTCTAATTCTTTTTCATTTCTTTGTAAATTTTCTTCTTTACGTTCTATAGCTTCAGCTTTTCTGTCTAGAGATTCTTCCTTTTGGTTAATCCGACGCTCCATACGTTGTACTTCGTTTCTACGTTCTCTTAATTCACGATCTGTTTCTGTTCTTAAACGATGAACCTCATCTTTTGCCTCAAGGATTATCTCTTTTTTCTTGGCTTCTGCATTACGCTTAGAATCCTCAATAATTTTAGCTGCAGCTTCTTCTGCTGAAGCAATTTTAGCCTCAGCAATCTTCTTACGAATTATATAACCGACTCCACCGCCGATAATTAATCCGATGATTATACCGATAACTAAATAAATAATTATAGTTTTCACCTCCTTAATGTACCAAAAAAAAATAAACCGAAAGAAATTCGGTTATAATCTTTCTACCATACTTGAGAAACGGGTTACAAGTATACCACTTTAGCCTAAACAGCCTCAAGTTTTCACTTTTTTTATCAAAACCCGCGAGGAAAACCATATACCATCTCTTATACCCATATATATCAAGTAAAGCCCAAGTTGGCAGAGAACTAACCGTATTCTCCAGTTTATTTTAATGTTAATTTTTGATACTGTCAAGTCATCCCAAGTGACGTTAAAGGTTAACAGTTATCATACAATTCACGAATCACCTGCTCAACAATCTCGCCTGGAAATCCACGCCTATTTAAATACGCGATTAAACCGCTGTATTGTTGAGCAAAGCTCTTTTTAATCTTAGATTTGAGGTATATATCAGAAGCTTGTCTAGCCAGCTCTAATTCCTCCTCCCGATCACATTCTTCCAAAAGTTTACTAATAATCTCCTGTGGGATACCCCTTTGTTTTAGTTTTTCCTTCCAAATTAACCGACCACTAGGCTTGCCCCTACGGATAGAACGAATTATATCCTGAGCCAGTAACAAGTCGTCTAAATATGACAATTCTAGCAAACGTTTGACTACTTCATCTGCTTCGTCAACACTTGCACCTGCCTTGCGCAAGTGTTGACGAATTTCTGCCTCACTGTAAGAATATCTCCATAATTTCTTAACAGCTAATTCCAGATATTCATCAACAGGCATTATTTTTCTGAAGCCTCTTTGCTATTACTATTAGGATCATTTTCTGGAGACAGATTGGCCCTAATCTTAGCTTCAAGCTCGTCAGTTAATTCTGGATGTTCTCTCAGATACTGTTTTGTATTCTCCCTACCCTGTCCAAGGCGTATATCATTATAGGAATACCAGGTACCACTCTTATTGACAACCTCCATTTCGACTGCCATATCTAAAATAGAACCTTCTCTGGAAATCCCTTCTCCATAGACGATATCAAACTCAGCCTGTTTGAAGGGTGGAGCTACTTTGTTCTTCACAATTTTAACGCGAGTACGATTACCTATCATTTCATCGCCTTGTTTTAAGGTTTCAACTCTTCTGACTTCCATGCGGATAGAGGAGTAGAATTTTAGAGCTCTTCCTCCTGGGGTAACCTCAGGATTACCAAACATAATCCCTACCTTTTCCCTAACCTGATTGATAAAGATAATTATAGAATTAGATTTACTAATGGCACCGGTAAGCTTCCTCAAAGCCTGTGACATTAAACGAGCTTGTAAACCAATATGGTTATCTCCCATCTCACCTTCAATCTCCGCCCTGGGTACTAAAGCAGCAACAGAGTCGACTACCACTATGTCTACTGCCCCACTGCGAACTAAAGCCTCTGCAATCTCTAAAGCTTGTTCACCTGTATCCGGCTGAGAAATAAGGAGGTTCTCCGTATCTACACCTAAATTTTTGGCATAATTAGGGTCTAAGGCGTGCTCAGCATCAATGAAAGCCCCTACACCGCCTAACTTCTGAGCCTCCGCAACCATATGAAGAGCTACGGTAGTCTTACCGGAAGACTCAGGGCCATAAACCTCTACAATCCTACCCCGTGGAATTCCTCCTAAACCTAAAGCCATATCAAGGGAAATAACTCCTGTGGGAATAACGTCCAATTGCATTTTTGCAGGCGAATCACCTAAACGCATAATAGAGCCTTTGCCGAATTGCTTTTCAATTGAAGCCAGGGCGATTCCTAGCGCCTTTTTCTTATCAGATACGTCCGACATATAAACCCTCCCCAAAACATTTGTTCGATGAGTCAATTATAGTTGACCTGGAAACCCCTGTCAAATTAAATTTAATTATCTTTTTCAACAAAAAACTATCTGCTGTTAATAGGGCAAAACCTATCTTCCTCTGGCCCGGGCCAATTGAACATATACCCTTCTGCCGTTAATATTGTTTCGATCCATGATGTTCATGACTCTCAGAGCATTCTCCTCTGGAACCTCTACAAAAGTAAATTTATCATAAATCCTGATATCGCCAATACTTTTGGCGGCTATTCCTGTTTCTTCACTAATCACCTTCACAAGGTCCTGAGAACGGATATTCTGCTGTCTTCCTATGGTAAAAAACAATCTGACCATACCGGGTTTAGCCCCTGTATTCCCGAGCTCATCGGCAAAATCCGTATCAATTATCTCAGAAGTCTGTTGATTAAATACATACTTGAGCGCAGCACAAGCAATATCCAAGGGATCAAACTCCTCTGCCAACTCATGAACCATGCTGCGATATGTTGAGAAGTCTTCTGAGCTCAGAAGATCATGTAAATCTTGCTGAATTGTAGCCTTCTGCTGCTCCAATATATCCTCATAAGTAGGCAGGGTTGCTCTGGTGATTCTAGTTTTTATTAATTTTTCTATTAAGCGTAGTTGACGATATTCAGCAGGAATAATCAAGGTCATGGCCTTTCCTTCACGTCCTGCTCGTCCCGTCCGACCTATCCTATGAACATAAGACTCGGGATCCTGGGGAATATCAAAGTTAATTACGTGACTGATAGTATCAATATCCAGACCACGGGCGGCAACGTCTGTGGCTACAAGAATATCAACTTCTTCCTTCCGAAATCTACGCATGGTCTTATCACGTTGTGCTTGGGTCAAATCCCCATGTAAACCCTCGGCCAAATAACCTCTAGTCTGAAGGCTGGCAGTAAGTTCATCAACCCCTCTTTTTGTACGACAAAAAACAATCACAGAATCATAATCCTCAAAATCCAAAATCCGTGTTATAGCATCAACCTTTGCGGAGGATGGCACTTCATAGTAAAGCTGCTGGATCTTTGGGACTGTTAAATTCTCTTTACTAATGGTGACAGTCTGCGGATTCTTCAGATATCTCTCAGCCAGACGTTTGATGGGTAAAGGCATAGTTGCTGAAAATAACATGGTTTGCCGTTCACTAGGCGTTTTGCGAAGGATACTTTCAATATCTTCGATAAAGCCCATGTCTAGCATCTCATCGGCCTCATCCAAAACAGCGAATTTAACATGTTGTAGACGCAAGGTATTCCTTTCTAAATGATCTAATAAGCGTCCAGGCGTTCCAATCACAATATGTACTCCCATTTTCAAAGCCCGAATCTGGCGCTCAATAGGCTGACCTCCATAGATCGGTAGCACCTTAATTTTCTTGTAACGACCCAAGCGGCTGATTTCCTCAGCAACCTGAATAGCTAATTCTCTAGTAGGAACCAGAACTAGAGCTTGTACCTTATAGATACTGGGATTAATATTCTCGACTAAAGGAATACCAAAAGCAGCAGTTTTCCCCGTGCCTGTCTGAGCCTGACCAATTACATCCATTTTATTCATTATCAGCGGAATGGTTTTAGCCTGAATTGGTGTTGGTTCCTCAAAACCCATCTCCGACACAGCAGCAAGTACCTTTTTTGATAAAGACAACTCTCCAAAAAAATCCAACATTAAAATAATAACTCCTTTCACTACTAAAGCACTCAAAATAAATATTCGCCACAATGGAGATTGCTATTCCTGTTCTAGGGCATATTTACGCAATAATTCCAGGGCGACTTTAACGCAGCTCATTCGGACCTCAAAACGTCCTCCTGAAAAATTATAAGCTTGACACCAATTAACTTGGTCACTATTTAAAGCTATATAAACCAATCCTACCGGTTTTTCCAAAGTCCCTCCTCCCGGACCAGCGATGCCAGTAACTCCAATACCCACAGACGTTCCGATTAAGTTGCGTATTCCTAAGGCCAAGAATTCAGCGACCTCCGGACTTACTGCACCCTTAGTCTGCAGGACATCCTGGGGAACTGCCAATAATTTATTTTTCACTTTATTATCATAAGCAATTACAGAACCCCAATAATACGCAGAAGAACCAGCTACTGAGGTTAATGCTGCACTTATTAATCCGCCGGTGCATGATTCGGCTGTACTTACAGTGAGCCCTTTTTTTTCTAATAGCTCCCCTGTAACTTGAGCTAATGCAGCTATTTCCTGTGGAAAATCCTTTAGTATTGTCTGCTTAACTTGATTAATCTGCAAAAAACCACCCCTAAGATTGGATCTCAATCAATTGTAACGAAAAATATATGATAAAGCAACAAAATGATACTCATAACAAAAATGAGAGTGTAGCAATAATCAGCTACAACTCCCATAATTAGCTTCTCTATTTCTCTATTCTTTACATTCTAACTTTTGTCCTCTTGAAAAAAATAGCGATCTCCCTTTTTATTAGAAAATGTTTAATAGAAGCTATCCTTTATACTGCAGTTATACTTGGATCATCTTTATTAGTACCCAAAATAGTCCGCAGCTCATTACCACTAATCTTCTCTTTATTTTGCAATTCCTTGGCTATATGGAGCAATAAATGCTGATTATCCACAATAAGCTTAATGGTACCTTGTTCTAATTCTCTCATGATTTCCTGACAAACTTGATAAAACTCATTCTGCGGTATTAATTCTGCCTTTACAACGCCCAAACGCGACAACCCATTGGTAATAATCTTCTCCGCCAATTCCAAAGCCCGCTGATAATCATTGCCTGCTCCCGTGCTTTTTTCGCCAAATACTATTTCTTCACTAACAGCTCCGGCTAAAAGGATCATTATCTCCTTATTTAAGGCGCTACGAGTGAAAAGCTTCTGATCATCCTGTTGGTTTTGACGGATATAGCCTAAGGCGTTACCCCTAGAGGTAACCGTAACCTGATCCACTGAGCCAGGTTTTAAGATCTCACCAATAATAGCATGGCCGGCCTCATGAATAGCCACCCTATAGAGCAACTTTTTATCAGTTCTGTTTTCTAATCTTTCACCTAGTATTACTTTATCAATTGCATCATGCATATGATTCATAGTTAGTTTTTTGCTATTATCCCGTAAAGCTAAGATAGCAGCTTCATTCGTCAAGCTCTCCAAATGAGCTCCAGAAAAACCAAAAGTAGCTGCTGCCAATTCATCTAGATTAACATCTTCAGCTAATGGCTTATTTCTACAATGGAGCTTCAAGATAGCCAAACGACCTTCCTTGTCCGGCAGATCAACTCTAACCCGACGGTCAAATCTACCTGGTCTTAGCAAAGCAGGATCAAGTAAGTCTGCTCTGTTAGTAGCTGCAATTAAAAGAATCTGCACTTCTTCGTCCGTGGTTAGCCCGTCCATTTCCACTAATAATTGATTGAGAGTTTGATCGTATTCCAAGTGGCTAGAATTACTACCCCTTTTCCCTCCAAGGACTTCTATCTCATCAATAAAAATAATGGCCCGATTCTTCCTTTGCTTTTTGGCCATTTCCCTAGCTTTCTTAAATAAACTCCTAACTCGTTGAGCTCCTACACCAGCATACATCTCAATAAACTCGCTGCCGGAACTAGCTAAATACACAGCATCAGAGTAACTGGCAGCAGCTTTAGCTAGCAAGGTTTTGCCGGTTCCTGGAGGACCTGTAAGTAATATTCCTTTCAAGGGACGGATACCCATTTCCTGAATGTTTCGAGAATTAATCAGAAATTCCAAGGCTTCCTGTAATTCACGCTTGGCAGTTTCCTGACCACCGATATCCTCAAAACTAAAATTGTAGTCTGCAGTAATTACTTTGTCATAATTATTCGTCTGTAATAATCCTCTATTCTTGCTCATAAATAATAAACCGACTACAAAACCACTCAGTATCAGTAAGGGAGATATGTTATATCCCTGAAAGATCAGATAAGCCAAGCAGCCTAAATACAAACCAAGGAGAATTTCCAATTTGCTTTTCATCAGAGATACTCACCTCCCATAGTTGTGATTACCGTAAGAGGTAAATCACTACATTTAATTACAAGATAAGCAGAATTAGGGCCATCGATAGCCGAGAGAAAAATAAAATCGCTGTCAACTTCCAAATTATATTGAACTTGTCTTTCAGAGACCATCTTGTCTAGTTGTTGTGGTAAAGCCACAAATTCACCAGTGCTGATGGCTTCGTGAATAGGTAAGCGCGCTTCTTTAAAGAAGCTAGCTAACGAGTTATTCTCAATATTATTAATCTCAATAATTAGATCTCCTGACGCTACTGTCTGCTCTTGTATTTCGTTTAAAAGTTGGTAGAAGCTGGTCCGGAGTTTGTCAGGCTCTGTAAATTCAACCACAATCTTTTCGGCAGAATTCAACTTTTCGTAACTAAAAGCACCAATGGCTGGTATCTTAGTCACTTTATCTTCCAAAGGCTTAGTTAAAGCAATACGATTATAGGCATAAGTTCCGGCCACTAATAAGGCAAAAGTAGCAAGGCTAATAAGGAATGTTGTTAATACTTTTTTCAGCTTTTGGACCAAGTCTACCACCCTCCTTTCCTAGGATATTATTGTAACATGACTTATGGGCTGATTTCCTTAGAGAAAGGCTGGTAATTGTCAGTATAAAGGTAATTCTAACCACAAAAAGACCGTCTATTCTTAGACGGTCCAAGTAAAATTTTAGAGCATATTTTAGAGCATTTGATTAAAAAATTATGAAATAAAAGGCAATCAAGAGTCTGGCCAAAAGTCCAGCAGCCAGATCATCGAAGACTACCCCCCACCCTCCGGGTAGAACCTGTAATCTCCTAATAAATAAGGGTTTCCAGATATCAAACAGACGAAATAATAGGAAGGCTACTAAAATTGAGCCTATAGAATTCAAGCGCCAAGCAGCTACAAACATTCCACAAAACTCGTCTAAGACAATCTTCCCCGGATCACTTTCCCCAAAGACCTTTTCTCCCTGATGGCAGATCCAGAAACTTACAGCGCAAATCAAGAGAATTTGCCACCAAGTAAAAGCTATAAAATAACAAATAACCGCTGCGACCAAGCTGCCCACGGTACCTGGCATTATCGGAGCATATCCACTATAAAACCCAGTGGCTAAAAATTTAATTAATCCCTTCATCTCGAACGCAACCTTAGATTTTTTTTGGCCTTCAAGTAATAATCAATTCCAGACCAAACAGTAAAAATTACAGCTAAGTACATTAAATATAGACCTAAATTAATATATATTAAACTAATGATTTTATCCTGCAATAAAATAGCAATTATAGCTACAATCTGACTAACAGTCTTAACCTTCCCCCATTTGCTGGCTGCAATAACCACACCTTCTGAGGCGGCTATTGATCTTAAGCCTGTGACAAATAACTCCCGGGCAATTATGACAAAGGCGACCCAACCCGAGACTAACTTTAGCTCAACAAGGCAAATCAGCGCTGCAGAGATTAATAGCTTGTCTGCTAAGGGATCTAATAACTTACCAAGATTAGTAATCTCTTTGCGTTTCCTAGCGATATACCCATCTAGGCCATCAGTACTGGCAGCAAAGATAAAGATCGCCGCTGCAATATATTGACCATAAGGGATTCTGGTTAGAAGGAAAAACATAAAAACGGGAACCAGAATTATTCGCATTAAGGTTAATTTGTTAGCTAGATTCATTTTAGATAATCTCCCCTATTAAAGCATAATCTTGGTTGTGTGTGATTCTAAGGTTGATTAAATCACCAGGTCTAATCGTAGAATTCGGTTGGAAATAGACTACTCCATCGATTTCCGGGGCATCAGCTTGGGTTCTGCCCTCCCATAACCCTGGATAATCCTCACTGGCTCCGTCGACGATGATCAACACTTCCTTATTAAGCAGTTCAGCCTGTTTGCTAGCTAAAATCCCATTTTGCACGGCCTCAATTTCCCTTAATCTCTTTTCTTTTTCAAACTGGGATAGTTGCTTAGATATCTTGGCTGCAGGAGTATCAGGTTCGGCTGAATAAGGGAAAAACCCTGCTCGCTCAAACCTAAATTCCCGAATAAAATTGACTAGCTCTTGGAAATCAGATTGACTTTCTCCTGGAAATCCAACAATAAATGTTGTTCTTATTGTAATCTCAGGTATCATGCGCCGAATTTTCTGTAACAATTCTACCGTTTCTTTTTTGCTAATCCTCCTGCCCATAGCTTGTAAAATTGGATCTACTATATGTTGCAGAGGAATATCTAGATATTTGCAAATCTTGGGTTCATCTCTGATCGTTAGTAACAAATCATCAGTAAGATGATTGGGGTAACAATAAAGCAATCTAAGCCATTTTAAATCAGGAATCTGTACTAATTCCCGTAAGAGAGCACTTAGTTTATATTCACCATAGATGTCCTTACCGTATAATGTAGTATCTTGAGCTACTAAGATTATTTCCTTAGCACCTAAGGCCACCAACTCTTCAGCTTCCCGGACGATATCTTCCATCCGTCGGCTACGGTAATGACCACGTATAGAAGGTATAACACAGAAAGTACAGCAATTATCGCAACCCTCAGCTATTTTAAGGTAAGCATAGTGCCGAACATTCTCAGGAACACGTGGTAGTTCTTCCGTAAATAGGTATTGAGCCGGATCGCCTATCCGGCTAACTTGCTCTCCAGGCTGTAATTGAGATAACATTTCCAAAATGTTCGGTACTTCTCCAGTACCAAGAAATAAGTCTACCTCAGGTAATTCCGCAGCCAGTTCGTCAGCGTACTTTTGGACAAGGCATCCGGTAACCACTAAATACTTACAATTGCCTTTTTCCTTTAATAAAGCGCATTCGATAATTTGCTCTATAGATTCTTCTTTTGCTGATTCTACAAAACCGCAGGTGTTAATGATGATTATCTCCGCTTGGCTAGAATCGGTAGTCAAATGATAACCTGCCCTATATAAATAACCCTGCATTTGTTCACTATCAACGACATTTTTGGGACAACCTAAAGTGATTATCTTAGCTGATTGGCTCATACAGCCCTCCAAATTGTAATCTAAAGAACATGATCAGTATATAATACCCGCTATGGCCTGTCAAAGAGAAAGCCCCTCTATTAACTAAGAGGGGGCTAAGCTTTTCAATGAAAAATTAGGATGTAGCTTCTTTTTCAACTTCTTTGACCTGATTATCTTCAATTACATACGTTTTAGTAACAACATGTTGATCTGAGCCAAGACGACCGTAATCAATTTCATTAATAAAGGTCTGAACACCAGAATTTCCAAACATTAGAGTAATATTACTTAAATCAGCGAAAACTTTTTCTTCCCCTTGATTAATGATCCCCTCATAAATTTTCTGTTGATTATCGCTTACCCTAACCCAACATCTGCCGTGTACACCGACTAAACGCAAATTAATACTTGTTACCGGCTCTTCTTCAACAGAACCAATAGGATCTTCCTCCTCATCACCTGTCCCTGCGGGGTTTTCCGGGGTACGATCATTACCTTCAGAAACTTGTCCGGGAGGGTTATCTTCAACAACCGGTATCGGCTGAATATAATTCTGATAAAAATAATTAAAAGCTATCAGAAAAACTAAGGCCAGTATGCCGACTATCACTCCTGTTTTTCGTTTAGGACGACCGGGCATTTCTACCTTAGGCGGTGGCGAAACACACTGTACCTCAGGTTCCATAGACGGAAATTCTTGTTCGAATCTGTCCATAATTTCTTTTTCATCTAGCCCTAATAAATTACTATAACTCTTGAGAAAACCTTTGAGATATACCTTTCCGGGGAAAATATTCCACCTTTCTTCTTCCATAGCTTCAATATATCTGCTGCGAATTTTCGTCTCGGCGACGACATCTTCGATACTAATATTTTGCGCTAAGCGAGCATTCCGTAAGGTTTCTCCGATTTTTTCCATAAAGTCACCTCCTTACTTTTTAAGTATAATCTTACGATTTGTCTTTATATTAAGTATAACCTTAATTTTTATACAAAAACAGTTCAATTTCCGTTTTTGGGATTAAATACCGAATGTTTTTTCATATTCCTCCCAAGTCATATGAACAGTACGTGCTTTACTGCCTTCATAACCACCAATAATGCCTTTTTCCTCCATTTGGTCTACTATACGGGCTGCTCTGGTGTAGCCGATTCGTAACCTGCGCTGCAGTAACGAGATCGAAGCCTGTCCGCTTTCAATAAATATTCGTGCAGCCTCTGGCAGTAATTCATCGTCATCAGATTCTTCCTGAGTTTCTTCCTCAGTTTGAACCCAGGGCGTAATATATTGAGAACTTATTTGATTCTTTAAAAATTCTACCAATTTATCGATCTCTTGATCGGAAACAAAAACGCCTTGAACCCGAATAGGCTTAGCCATACCTGTAGGATAGAACAACATATCGCCGCGACCCAGTAACTTCTCTGCCCCGCCCATATCTAAAATCGTACGGGAATCTGTCTGGGAGGAAACTGCAAAAGCAATCCTCGAGGGAATATTAGCCTTGATTATTCCAGTGATAACATCAACTGAGGGTCGTTGGGTTGCTACGACTAAATGTATACCTGCCGCCCTGGCCATCTGAGCTAAGCGGCAAATAGCATCTTCCACATCAGCAGGAGCCACCATCATCAAATCAGCTAATTCATCAATTAAGACCACAATATAAGGTAATAAAGGAACTGTTCCCGTGGAATCCTCTTTTATCAACTCATTATAACGGGTAATATCCTTAACCCCTGCAGCAGCAAACAGCTCATAGCGGTTCTCCATTTCATGGACTGCCCAGCGTAAGGAGCTAGCCGCCTTTTTAGGCTCAGTCACAACAGGAGAGATTAAATGAGGTATCCCGTTATAATTAGTCAACTCTACTACTTTAGGATCAATCATTAAGAGCTTTACTTCATCCGGCGTAGCTTTAAAGAGAATACTAGCAATAATAGAGTTCATACAGACACTTTTACCGGAACCGGTAGCCCCAGCGATAAGCAAATGAGGCATTTTGGCCAGATCAGCTACAATCGGATTTCCTGCTATATCCTTGCCTAAAGCTATGGTCAGTTTAGTCTGGGACTCTTGAAAACCTGGTGATTCTAAGACCTCACGTAAAGACACCATGGCAATTTCCTCATTAGGAACCTCTATACCAACGGCAGCTTTGCCAGGTATAGGAG
>JAPXME010000006.1:0-23671 GCA_033809185.1 Clostridiaceae bacterium | reverse complement strand
ATTCCAATAGTTTTTCCCATAAATCGCGATTTTCTACTGGCTCCTTTCGACTATTTATCCAGCCATTCATCTGCCACTTTGTCAGCCAGCCATTATTAAAAGCATTAACTAGATAAGCACTGTCACTATATAAACGAACCCGACAAGGGAATTTCAGGGCTTTCAGGGCTTCAATAGCCGCCGTTAGTTCCATTCGGTTATTTGTCGTATGTTCTTCAGAACCATAAATCTCTTTTTCTTTTCCTTTATAGAGCAGCACAGCCGCCCAACCGCCATTACCGGGATTTCCACTACAGGCACCGTCTGTATATATTTCTACCAAAGGTTTTTCCATCATAAATAATACCTCGTTCCCAGTATAATAAATATATTAAACTCTACATATGTGTCTTAATTTTCGATATAATCTTCTATAACTACAGAAAAAGGAGGAGTTGCATTTGCGGAAGCTTTTATTAGCACTAATCGTAGTAATACTTTTACCCCTGACCATTTATGCCATCTCTATATATAAAACCATAGAGCAGGATGGCGTCAAAGACGTTATGCTCCAAGAGCCTTGGCCTATAACCGTTGAAGAGGAACCTCATCCTCAGGATTCAGAACCTACTTCTTCAGAGGAAGAGGTTAGCAGCGCTGCTCCTCAATCTCTAAAAGAAGTAGAGGTTACCAAAACTCCTCAATCTACGAAAGAAGCAAATGATGTTAAACCTCTACCAATTGATAAGCCAAAATACACGAAGATTCCCATCCTTATGTATCATGTCATAGAGGATTATTCAGGTACTTATGAAGAACTCTATGTCTCACCTCAAGTTTTTTATCAGCAGCTAGAGTATCTGAAGGAGCAAGGTTATCATACTGTTAAACTTCAGGATGTCTTAGACCACTGGCACAACGGCAAAGACTTGCCTGAAAAACCTATTGTCCTTAGCTTTGATGATGGATATCGCAGTATGTACACAGCAGCTTTGCCCATCTTAACAGAATTCGAATATCAGGGTACTTTCTTTTTACATACTAATAATATTGATACCGCTGGGGGCCTGGCTAAAGAAATGATTCAAGAAATGGTGGCCAGCGGCATGGAAATAGGTTCCCACACCTTGAGCCATCCCGATCTAACTAAAATCAGTACTACCCGCTTGCAACAAGAATTAATCGATTCAAAGAATATCCTCAGTGAAATAACTGGATGCTCAATTCAAACCTTTGCCTATCCAGCAGGACGCTATAATAAAGAAGTCTTAGTCCAGGTGGAAGCTGCAGGTTATCGTGGTGCTGTAACAACGGAGTATGGTTCGGCCTCTGCTGAACAAAACCCCTTCTGTTTGAAAAGGATCAGAATTAATAAGTCCGACGGTGTGAAAGGTTTTGTTAAAAAACTCCAGGCCAATGAGCCAAAATAGTAGGACAAATTAGTTCAGCAGAACCCGTTATACTTGTATGTTAACCAGAGTTATTAGACCACCTAATATGTAAGGTTTTTGAAGGACGGTAAGACCTGAATCCAGGTTTTGCCGTCTTTTAATTGGAGGGGTTGTCCCTTATTATCTGTATATTTAATAGCTGAGGTTTCGCTAGCCTTTTCCCATTTACCTTCCATCAACTGCCCTTCTATGAAATAAAGCAGATCTCCCTTTCCAATCAAATCAACTTCGGATTGTAATTCCTCTTTAACAACCTCTTTAGTAGGAGCGGCAAAAACAAGTATATTTTGTGCCGTAATTGGCGTCCCGTCCTGCATCACATGAGCTTTATCATTAATTAGACGATGGTATTTTCCATCCTCATAGCGCCAAGTAACAATATAACTGAAATTTCTCGTGCCATAATCTAACTTAATATCCTGGTGATCTTCTCCACTCCAACTATCCCCTAAGGGTAGTTCTAAGGGGATTAATTTATAACCCTTTTTCTGTGCACCTTCTACTAGTTTACCAGTACTGGTATATAAGTTATGGGGCATCTTTCTTGACTTATCGCGATAAAAATACTCCCCGGAATTATAAATCTCATCTAAGTCTTTCATTTTCAATTGAGCAATAAGTTGCAAGGCATCATTGTTGCCACCAGCATGGGCATAAGGAGAATCGTAACCACGAGCCAGCTGCACAAAATAGTATCTGGCACTCCGGATTGGACCAACTTTTTCTGCCCTCTGGCTATAAAAAAGAGCCATATAACGAGTTATTCCACCTTCGGCAATAATCTCATAAACAACGTCGGCTTTGTCCAACCCACTCTGGGGCCTAGCCCTATTATGATTATCGATCATAGCTATAACGATTCCCGGTAACTCGGGGTCTTTTTTTTCCGGCGGTAATTCCACGGGGTCCGCCTGAACAGGAACTGGTTCTTCATGTTCTACGGGAGTTGGATCTTTCTTAGTACATCCTATACCGAACAAAAGCAATAGGCAAAGTAGTGCTGCAATTTTTTTCATAATTTCCTCCCTGATAATGTTCTCTAATACTATTTTAAGCAGAAATCCCGTTTTTCCTCCTCCAAAGAGTATTATTTTGTACTGCCAACTCACAATCAATCTTTACACTCCATAGAATAGAGTATTGAATATGATATTTTCCAGGAGCGGAAAGGAGCTGATGTTATCTTGGCAGGCGTCTACTCAATCAGAATTAATCTCCGCGAACGTCAGATGTACCTCTACAATGGAGGACGCCTCTACAATACATACCGGATAGCTATAGGTAAACCTAGTACCCCTAGCCCGGTAGGTAACTGGATTATCCAAAATAAAGCTGTTTTAGCCGGAGGAACTGTCTACGGCACCAGATGGATGGGATTGAACATCGATAATTATGGTATTCATGGCAATAATAATCCCGCTTCTATCGGAAAAGCGGTCTCCTTAGGTTGTATTCGTATGTATAACCAGGATGTAGAGCATATCTTCAGTATTATCCCCGTAGGCACCAAGGTAATAATCGAAGCAGGTGTGGCTGGCAGCGGGCACTCTTTACCACCATATAACCCAGTTCAGCAGCCTCAAAATCCCGCAGCTCCACGCCCGAAAATATATGTGATCAAATCCGGTGACACGCTCTGGTCTATTGCCCAGAAACTAAGTGTCAGCCTAGATGATTTGATAAAAGCTAATCCCCAGACAGACCCAAACATAATTTATCCAGGCCATATCATCAATATTCCATAGTAATGATAAGAGTGAATTAGCCAGTGCCTAAATAAGAACCCCACCCATCAACGCAATCAAAGATTGCTGATGGAACCCGGGAATCTTGTCATATTCACTAAGAAGAACTGAACCACTATTGTGGTTCAGTTCTTCTTTTCCTTTATTTATCCTCGCTTTATCCCCAGATTGCGATATGGTCACCGCTGATCTCTGTCATGTTGAGATATTGTGTAGAACCTGTGACAAAAAGTCTGTAGCTAGTGAATAGCAGTGGTGCTAATGGAGAGACGAGTTTCACTTCTACATTGAGTGTAGTACCTGCAGGCACTTTTAACTGGATCCATTCCACCCGGTTTGCATATTCATTAGAAGTAATTAAAACATTGCCATTTTGGTCAGTAACGACAATATCGTAGTCATCTCCTACCCAAGCCAAGTTCGTATTTACCACGACTAATGTAACTAGTTGATCTTGAGCAGAAGTGAAAGTATAGCTATCAATTCTGTCAAAAGCATTAGCTGTTCCTTCCACCATGAATGAGGTGTCGTTATCACTCATATTTTTAGCAAAGTCTTCTGTGTAGTTTTCGTACAACTCATAAGTTCTTTGAACTGTGCGTGCTGAATTATACCAAACAGTACAATTCCTTACTACTTGTCCATTGTTCATATATTCACCGTGGGAGTTGGTTTTATACCCGTGTGCTCCTATGGGCCCCAGGGGACCTAAAGGCCCTAAGGCGCCAAGAGGACCAATAGGCCCTAATGGAGACCAAACCCCTAAAGCACGAGAGTGTCTGGCAAAATCATTAAGCTCGAATACGACTCCGTCATAGTAGACATTACCTAATGGGCCGTTTTCTCCTAAAGGCCCTTTTTCACTTAATGGACCGCCCATTCCAGTCATGTCTTCAGCCCAATCGGACCAATCCATCCAACCACTAATCCAATATGATGGATTCCATATGTTATAACCTACTGGGCCATTTATCCCTAGAGGTCCATAGGGAGCAAAAGGTCCATAGATGCCGAGGGGGCCACTATCACTCAGGTAATATCGGGCAGTCCCATAAGGTATCTTACTATCATCAATAAGGGGAGAGATAGAACTTACATCACCATTAAGTGAATTAACCAAGGACGAAGATGTATAGTAAAGGTGACCGGCGCTGTAGTCCCGTTCCCAGGTTGAGGCGTCGGCTGGAAGAGGATTACCGACTAAAGTGATTGTACAGATACAAGTAATTAAGACTAGTGATAAAAATTGCTTCATACATTTCATACGATTCATAATATTGTTCTCCTTTTGTTGTTAGCATGTTGATAAACCTTCGAGGATTTCCGGACAATCATTAAAGGTAAAACAGCTAATTTTTTTTACTGCAGATAGTAAATAATTTCTAGAAATTACATAAAATATTATATACACAAAATGGAAAAATGCAAGTAAAATATTACATATTTTATATAAATTATAAAATTCTACCAAAGAGATAAATTAAAATAAAGAATGCCTGGCTTTGGCATTCTTTATTTTAATTACAAAAAGGTTCCCGGACCCATTGCAATCTTTGATTGCGTTAATGGGTGGGATACTTATTTTTTTAGTTGCACAGCCTATGGTAAGACTTTAATCCGCGGTTCACCTTCTAGGACCCGACCGATGATTGCCGCATTGGTTATATTGGCCTTTAATAATCTATTTAGTAGTTCTTCGGCTTCATCTTCCGGTACTGCCAATAGTAATCCACCCGAGATAATAGGATCCGCCATAATATGCCGTTCTATCGTCCCAACTTGTGGATCAAAATAGACTTTGTCCTCTAGATATTTCAGATTATCGTAATTTCCTTCGGAGATATATCCTTGGACAGCTAAATCCCGGGTTCCTTCAATTACCGGAATCTTCCCGGACCAAAACTCTAGTGTTACACCACTGTTATTGGCAATCTCCCATCCATGTCCCAAGAGACCAAAACCTGTAATATCCGTACAGGCATGTACCTGAAAGGATTTTGCTGTAATTGCTCCTCTGGCATTTAGCTCTAACATTACCTCAAACGCTTTCTGTTCCACTTCAGGGGGAATGATAACTTCTTCTGTCATATCACTCTCTTGGGAACCTTTTTTCTTTAGAGCGGCAGTAATGATTCCCACACCCAAAGGTTTCGTGATAATTAGGACATCCCCTGGTTTTGCTCCGGCATTTGTCCAGATTTCCGAAGGATGGGCTATTCCTGTAACTGAGAGCCCATATTTCGGTTCTTTATCCTTGATACTATGACCGCCGACTAATACAGCTCCAGCTTCAATTACTTTATCCGCTCCACCTCTAAGAATATCAGCCAGAACTTGATAAGGTAGCTCATTTAGCGGAAAAGCCATTATGTTCATGGCCAGAATAGGTCTTCCTCCCATTGCGTAAATATCACTAAGAGCATTTGCAGCAGCAATCGCTCCAAAAATATAAGGGTCATCAGCTATAGGTGTAAAAAAATCCACTGTCTGAATCAAGGCAGTTTCTTCATTCAAAAGAAAAACGCCAGCATCATCACTTGTCTCAATACCCACCATTAATTGAGGATTATTGCTTTTCGGCAAATTACCCAATACTTGTAGAAGTTCGCCTTGGCCAATCTTAGCAGCACCACCGCACTCAGATGTTAATGAAGTTAGTTGAATTCCTTTGTCATTATATTCAGACATTTTTTCACCTCCTTGAGAATCGATCTTCTCATTTATCCTACCGATTCCTTTTTCTCTACATATATTGTAAGAGTTATTGAAATAAATAACAAGTTTACCAGACCGAGAAAATCGCGTTATTCTTCTGAGGCATTTCTTTTACTTTTCATTTCTTGCCATAGCTCTACTACTTTAAAAGCCGGTTTAATTTTTATCTTCTTGTCCTTACTAATATTCTCTACTATTTCTTCAATATCCTCATTTTCTTCAGTATCGATAGTTTTTCCGTTAACTAAGCATAAGGGAGGGAATAAGACACACCACCAGTTGGCACCTTCACCTTCACCAATGACTACTCGTACTGCTTCGTATTTGCCTGCTGGTAGGATAAAACCACCATAGTTTCTAATAGGAAAATCATACTGGCCATACAGAGCTTGAACAGTATAGTTGCAGCCTTCTGTTAACAATGTTTTTTCCGCTACTTCTTCGATTAAGGGTAGACAAGCTAAGACAATTTCTCTGGATTCCGCTAAGTTTTTGGAATCAGCGAATTTTTCTTTCATCATACTGATTATTTGATCTCGGACTAATAATTTTAGTTCTTGGTCCCGAGCAGAATCGCTGTTTGCCAAGACATGCAGTCTAATTAGTGGGGGTATCTGCTCTTCAATGGATACAGTGCTTAATAGACAGACCAGCATTAGAATTACAGCAACAATATAGAATATTTTCTTCATAAAAAAACGCCTCCACATTATGAACAATGTAACAGTATTATCAGTATTGACAAGGAGAGACGTTTTTAATCGTCTGACAATAAAGAAAACTTTTTTATAATAAGAACCCCACCCATCTACGCAATCGAAGATTGCTGACGTATCCCGGGAAACTTGTTGTATTCACAACAAAGCCAGCCCCTCCAAGTATTAGACTTGGGGGGGCCGGCCCTTATTATCACTTAAACCTTTTTAATAGGTTTACTTTTTAGCCCATACCGCCGGGGCAAGGCACTTGTATCGTTCTGCCGACAAAAATAATATTAGGATTGGTAATCTGTGGGTTGACAGCTAAAATCGCCTGTACCGTTGTATTGTTAGCCTGAGCTATCGAGAAAAGGGTATCACCCTTTTGAATTGTATAACTAAAGGTAGTTCCTGGAGGACAGATAGGTTGTGGTTCTGGTCCAATAGGAGTTACGGCTACAACAACTGTAATTGTTCTGGTCTCCGTCACATTGGCGCAGATTTCCAGCACAGCAGTCTGTCTAAACCTGTTGGTCGGTAAGTGCGCTGCAGCTTCTACATTAACAAACTCTATCCTACCTGTTACATCTACAGTATCTCCGGGCTGAGCACCATCAACATGCACGAACTCAGTAAACGGTTCATCAACAGAGAATTCCCTAAGGTGATCACTGGATTGAGATACATAGAAAATTTGCTTATGGAGCATGCCCTTAACTATTACCTTGTTCGGAATTACTTCCGCTGTAAGGTTGCGAAGAGTTGCATCGACTCTGGCTACCTTCCTGGCCTGTTCTGGGCTCGTGAGGTCAGCTAAGATATTAACCTGTCTGCAGTTTTGACCAACACTGCTTTGTACCTTGAGAGTTCTTGTCTCTACATGAGCACCAGACACTGCTGTTACTACATTGATCGTAATACTCTCAGAGGCAGTTGCGCATATCTCTAATACTACAGTTTCTTTAATTTTGTTACCGCTGACGATTTTAGCATCCACATATTCAATACGAATGTCAGTAGAGATATTAACGCCCGGCCTAGCCCCTGGCACCTCTACAAACACACTAAAGGGTACATCAATACTGAACTCCCGGACCTCACCTACAGGCGTTACTACATAGAATATTTGTTTATGCAGTATACCCTTGACCACGACCTTGTTAGGTAATACCTTGGTTTCGGTATTACGGATGACTGCATCCACATTCTTAATCTTGTAAGCTCGTTGGCCTTCTGGTATATCATCTAGGTCAATAATTGTATCCGAAATAGTGTGCTGCTGACAGCCTTTACCAATAACATTGTCGATGGTTATGGTCTGGAAGGTCGGAGTAATACCAGGTCCAGAAACATTAGTTACTACATCGACTTCTACCATTTCAACAATCCGAACTCTGATTTTGAGAATACAAGTCTGCTGGAATTGTCTAAAACATTGTTGGCCAGGAATCTTAATAGCCTCTAAATCACAGAACTCAATGGCCACATTTACCCGAGCTTCCATGCCGGGACGGGCCCCTTCAATATGCACAAACTCAGTAATCTTTTCATCGGGAACTGTGAACTCCTGTACATCACCTGTTACACATTCTACATAATAAATTTGCTTATGTAGTGTGGCCTCGACAATTACCTTATCATCAATAATCTTGTATTCTACTCCACGGATCTCTGTATCAACACTCTCTACCTTCCTGGCTAGTAACTGGTTTTCCTCGAAAACCGGGAGAGTTATAGTTCTAACTACATTAACCTGACGAGTAGCATCACCTACCACACTTTCAACCTGAAGCCTACGCGTAGTGATATTAATATCACTAGGAGCCATGCCGGCCATTTCCCCCATAATATCCATGTGGTTACCCATTCTGTTATTATCATTCATATCCGCCATTTACTCATTTCCTCCTCTCGCTATCTCCTACAATAATTCACTTAAGTATATGCAGCTTTCTTATTTGTGTGCTTAAAATATACTTTTACTACTGTATGGTATGTTGTGGAAATGAGCATTGTGTTTGGCCACTTGCACTTAAATAAAAAAATCCCCTATTGAGGGGGGCAAATTTGAGATTCATAATCCCATAAAATATTTTTATTTTAGTGATCCAGCTAGTGTCTTTTCCTTTTTGAAAAAAAGTAAAAGACCAGCTATTACAAGCTTTATATGCTTGATAACAGCTGGCCTTTAAATCCCTAAGCCCAACTCCATTTTGGGGGATTTCCTTTTTGTCTTAATCTTAGTAACTTACAAAAAGTTGAGTGAACATCTTACCATATACTCCACCCTCCACTATACCAACGCCAACATGAGTATAGTTAGGGTTTAGAATATTAGCCCGATGACCTGGGGAATTCATCAAATCTTCATGGGCATTTGTCATGGACGGGTTGCCGGCTAAGTTTTCCCCGGCATAAACAAAGCTCACACCAAAGCTTTTCATCATCGCAAAAGGATCACCGTATGTAGGCGAATTGTGAGCAAAATAATTATTCGTAATCATATCTTGAGATTTCAGCCGGGCAATTTCAACTAACTTAGGATCAATCTGCAGAGGCGCCAATCCTGCAGCTGCTCTCTCCTTGTTGATTAATTGCACCATATCCTGTTCCTCTTGGCTCACTCCAGTAATCGGTTTCTCAGGTTTCTGGAGTGTCGAATCAGGAGTAGTCTCTGATGGTATAGACGGCACCATCGGGGTCGGGGTAACAGGCCAAGTAGTGTTTTGCCCATACTCATTATGTAACGCCTTATGTAAATTATCACGCCATACTTCGGCCAAGCCCATACCACTAGAATTATTTGCTTCCCAATCAGCCTTTGTAACTGTTATTAACAGCTTATCCCCTAGTAATATGACTGGCGATCCTTCAATTATTCCTGAACGCAAAGGCTTTGTTAAGATTTCGCTACCAAAACCCTTAATCCTCTCCATAATCAACTGAGCTCGTCTAGCAGCGCTGTATCCATTTGCTGCCGAGCGGTATCTTACAACTACCTGCTCATTGATAAGCAATTCATATATCCCAGTATTCCCGGTCATTTGTCTGGTTCCTATCGAAACAGTTCCCCACGGCTCAGCAGAAACAGATTGAGCCGGTAGCACCAAAGTACAAACCATGAATAGAAGCATTACTAATAATGTACCAAACCTCTTATATGTCATGCTATCCCTCCTTATCTTAATTTTAAGGGATAGCCCTGCTAACCACAAACCTCATAATTTGCCACCTATGGCAATTTGAAGGAATCAGTCCCTCGACTCAATCAAAGATAGCTGACGGCTTGGGAGCCTTGTTATATTCACCATAAAGCAAAAAATGAGCCTTAGGCTCATTTTTAATGTTCATGGTTTAATTCGGTCAGATTAATTATTGAACTCTAATTGACTCTATCTGCTATTATTAGCAGTTTGACACAACAATATCAATGTCCCCTTCATCCTTAAATACAGTCAGCTGGACTGCATCAGTAAGCAAATCAGCATAGGAGAAAGATACCCTTCGTTCTACTTGTTTCTCATCCAGACGCACAACAAATATATTCGGATAGGTACTCTCAAGAATCCCTGTCTTTTCTATAACCTTCTTGCGTCCTTTATTGGCTCTAAATCTGACTTTATCACCAACAAAAGGGTCCAAATCACGCTTAATATCAGCTAACACTTTTCTTCCGGACAAAAAACCACCTTCTTTCTGCATTAACAGCTTAATTATACCATCGAAATCCTTGCCTGTCAAATGCATAGCTGATTATTATACTTGATGTCTTTTGCCCTTGTCAACAAAAGATTTGCGGCTTAAAGTGGACTTTTTCAGCCTCTTTCCCGCTTTTTCAAGGGTAAAGCCAATTATTGTGGTAATTTTCAAGCTAATAAGGCGATTTTGGGTATCCTAGCCTCAAGCAACCCCTGGTTTCAATCCCACCTACACCATCTAAACCAGTTATTGTATTCTTAATTATATCCTGAACGGAAATAGTGTCATAAATAGAGCCATAGGCTAATTTTTCTACAATAAAAACAGGATCAAAGGCATGAATTAAAATCCTTTGTGGGGAACTGGCAAAGTTGGCTCCTGCTTTAATCAGAGCTTCATAATGAGATTGACAAGCCCCAGCAAAAATTATTAAATCGTCTCTACCCGGCTCATATTCCCGGGCTTTTTTTACTGCCTCCACAAAATAACGGGAATTACGATAACTAGCCAGATCGGAAAAATCAGTTTTGTTTTTAATTAACCCATCATGTCCCGTTAACACCAGAATGTCTGGTTTGTATTCCTTCAGATAGCCGCCTACTAATCGAGGCTGTTTTTCTTCATCGACGACAAAGCCGTACACAGTAATATTCAGCTGATTATATGTTGTCTTGCATAACTCCAAATAGTCCTTATCTCCGTCTATATGCAGCACTGTGCCGGGAAGCTCAAAATAGTCAGCCTCCTCACCCCTGTGCAGATTAGCTACAGTTTCCCGGCCTCTAAAAAAAACCCTAGACTGTTCCTCCACGCGACGTTCAAAAATTCTTCTCATACAATCACTGTTTTTCTTAATAAATTCCTGTCGCATCTTACTAATCTCAGCCGGGCTTTTCTTCACTAGGTCCGTAAGGGGTGCATCAGCAAACAAACGGACATCAACACCCCGCAGAATTGCGCGGGGCTCATCACCATCTATTAGATCCGTAACCTTAAACAATATGTCGCTGCCATGGGAAATGCGACCCACATAATCGCCTACTTTGATGTTACCGCTCATACTGCATCTCCCTTCTTAACATCCTCTCCATATACTATGAGCATAACATTCCGTTTGGTGCCTCTTACTCTATCACCTATCCTACTTCTGAAATCTTGTCTGAACAGGTAAATTTGTAGTTTAAAAAAACTTCTTCCTTAGAAATACACTCCTCAGCAAGCCTTGCCATAAGATGTACTACACTACATCATAATAACCTTGTGAGGCCTATCATGTGGATCGCAGTTATTCCCGCTTACAACGAAGCATCAGCTATTAATACCACAATTACCAATACTTTCAGTGCCCAGGTAGATCTAATATTGTTAGTGGCTAACGGGTGTTCGGATCGGACCTGCGCCGAGGCTTATCGTGCCTGTAACCATAAAGCATTGAAAATACTCCATTTTACACAGCCTCTAGGTTTAGATGTTCCTAAAGCCATTGGAGCCGCTTATGCGTTAAAATATAGGCCTCGTGGTGTTCTTTTTCTTGATGGTGATATGAATGGTCCAATTCAGCCCTTGCTAACGAATCTAATGTCAGCCATAGAAAACGGCTTGGATCTAGCCTTAACTGATTGCTATCCCAAAAAAGAGCAGCGCTCAGATTTAGCAAACCAAGTACTTAAAGCGCGCAAAGAATTAAATGTCCAGTTAGAACTATATGAAAAAATAGGAGTAGCTACACCCAGTCATGGCCCTCATGGAATAAGTGGTAAACTCTTAGCAGAGCTTGATCTCCGTAACTTAGCTATTCCCCCAAAAATTCTGGTACAATCCAAAGCATTATCTGCTGCCATTGATATTGGGGCGGCCATCCCCCATGATAAGCTAGGTTCAACAACCAGAACGCCTTTACATGCAGAGAAAATTGCTCAAACGATTATCAACGATTGTCAAGAAGCCTTAG
Source organism: Clostridiaceae bacterium (assembly GCA_033809185.1). Lineage (GTDB taxonomy): Bacteria > Bacillota > Peptococcia > DRI-13 > JAPXME01 > JAPXME01. The sequence continues at coordinate 11,433 of JAPXME010000006.1, read as the reverse complement.
CCATGTTCAAGCCGTCCCCTATTGTGGATAATATTGTTGATAATATAAATCGTAGCTACCGCTCTGAGCGACGACTGGATATTCTGGAGCATTTCCTTTTAAGTTTAGATATTTCCAGGTGAGAAATCGATGCAACCGTTCTTATTATTTTTATTTGCAATAAGAACCCCACCCATCAACCCAATCGGGATTGCTGATGGGTCCCGGGAACCTTGTTGTTTTACAATAAAAAAATTGACAAGGCTTAAACCTTGTCAATTTTTTAAGCAGTATTTACTTGGCAAAAACGTGATTCCCTATAGTTTTAATAATTGGCCTGGACCAAATCCATTTGCTTGTTGCTTTAGCAGGGTTCCAGTAATATAGCGCTCCACCGCTAGGGTCTTCACCGCCCATAGCCGCTCTGGCAGCCTGAAACGCTGAATTATCAGGCTGAAGATATATTTGTCCATCAGCCACGCAAGTAAAGGCAAGAGGTTCAAAGATTACTCCCTTTACAGTATTAGGGAAATCCTTATGGCGTACACGATTTAAGATAACTGCAGCCACAGCAACTTTGCCAGTATATGATTCGCCTCTGGCTTCACCGTGGACAGCCCTCGCCAACCAGTAGAGATCGTCTTGACTTATTGCAACACTACCACGTGAAGTATGAGGAGTTGATTTTTCCCCGACCTCTAGTTTCTGTCCCGGGTAAATTGTGTTACCAGAAAGATTATTGATCGTTTTGATATCAGCGATTGTAGTTCCATATCTTCTGCTGATCTTATAAAGACTCTCGCCTCTTTTTACTACGTGTATCACAGCCCAAGCCGGCATGGTAAACGTGAACATCAATACCAAAGTTAAGATTGCTGAAGTAATAATTTTGCTCTTTTTCATTAGATCCTCCTTGAATTTCTAACCTGTGCAATAAAATAATAAACAAAACTATAATTTTTCGCACAGTTAGTATTCGGCACTTATTATAACCGAAAAAATCCCGGATCTATAGCGGTACTTTGATCCAATCCGACAATCCCAGGCGCGCCAAGGGTTTTCACTTCAGCCAAATATTTTCCAGTCGAGCAAATTCATCAATAGTTAATGTTTCGCCACGCCGTTTGGGGTCAATTCCAGCCAGTTCCAGTCGCTGGGCAATCTGTTCTCTTTCCAGTCCTAATCCTCCAGAACTAAGGGCATTAAGTACTGTCTTCCGCCTTTGCCCAAAAGCCGCTTTGATCAATTTGAACATCAGCTGGAGATCAGCTACATCTACTGGCGGCTGTTCTCTTTTGCAAAGAGATATCACAGCCGAATCAACCTCTGGAGCAGGATTGAATACTTGACGAGGCACTTTGAAAAGAATTTTGCCCTCAGTATAGTACTGTATAGCCAAGGTAATTGCCCCGTAATCCTTGCTCCCAGCCTGGGCAGTAAGCCTTTTGGCTACTTCCCATTGAACCATAATTACCAGCCGCTCAAAGTCCAGATCGCTTTCCAATATTTTCATAATAATAGGCGTTGTAATGTAATAGGGAAGATTAGCCACAATTTTATAAGGCCTTTTTAAGCTTTGCTCGGCAGCAATTTTAGCCAGATCACTTTTCAAGACATCAGCTTCAATAACCTTCACATCTAAGCCTGATAGAAACTCCTCTAGTATGGGCAGCAAGGTCTGATCAATTTCCAAAGCAACTACCTGAGCCCCAGCCTCTGCCAATGCTCTAGTCAAAGTTCCGGCCCCAGGACCAATCTCAATAACTCCGTCCCCGGGCTGAATCTCTGCCGCTTGTACAATGCGATCTAAGATATTCCGATCAGATATAAAATTCTGTCCCCATTTCTTCTTAAAACGAAAGCCGTGCTCTCTTAAAATTTGGTTCATGCTGCTTTTCCTTGGCTTTTCAACTGTCATTTTTCCTCATCCTTTACTATTTCCAGAGCCTGCCGGAATTCTTCTTGACTTATGTTATAGGCGTTTAATCGTGCCAGGAATTGTTTGCCGTTAGTATGACCCAGCTTGAGAATTTCACAAATCCTTTTACGCCTTTGAGCTGCCTTTGTATGTCCTACCAGCCCTAGGGTAAATAAATCTTCGTAAGTATAGTTTTTCTGAAAGCTAGAGGATGTACTGTGTGCCTCTTCCAGGGCCTTTTGGATATCAACAGGATTACTGTATTCTACCCCAATTAAGCCAGGCTGATTGCCAGGGCAATTGGGCGGCAAATAAGCATGACGACAGCCAGGAACAGCACTATCAATGATCCTGCGGATCTTCTCCCCCGGATAATCAGGATCAGTGAGGATAATTACCCCACACCGCTCCTGAGCTGCTTTTATTTCTGCAATTTTCTCAGCAGTAATACCTAAACCGTTAGTAATTATTACCTCCACCTGACAAGCCCTTTTTACAGCAGCCAGGTCGTCCTTGCCCTCCACTACGATAACCTCTTTGATCAATTTTCAGCTTCTCCGTTTCTAAAATATGTACTATCGTATAACTTATTTTTAGTATTCGCAAGTATTGGAGCAGCCGGATTATTCTTACTCTAAAATATAGATCGTTACCTTTCTTCTGCCCCATTGAAAGCATTCTTTTTCCGTATCCATAAAAAGATCAATAATCTCACCCTTGATTAGGCCACCTGTGTCCTCAGCAATCCCAAATCCATATCCTTCGACGTACATTCTAGTCCCTAAGGGAAATACCGACGGATCTACTGCAATAGTACCAATCCGGGGATAAACCCCTGTAAAAGTGGGATTACCAGTATGAGTGTAAGCCGTGGCTTCAACTTCCATGACCTGCTGATAACGGGGTAAATCCCTCTCAGTTAAAACAAATAAGTCCCGAGTTTGCTCATTTAATAACGGTTGACTTGATTTCAGAGCTATCTCCGCAATGCCACCCGACTCCTCCTTAATTTCAGCCTCAAAATCCTCGGCAGCCCCTTCCACAGCAGATAATGCGGCAAAGACAGCCATTATCTCTGTTTCAGTATTCAAATGTACATCAGGCCCCAATTCTCCATGGGTGAGGTGCTCTGCCTGTTCTGCCTGTACCCCTTGCCCTCCTTGCGCCCATAACTCGAAAGGTAGATAGAAAGTACTCAGTGCCACAAGTACAGCCAGCAACCAGCTAACTTGTTTTTTAGGCATAACAAAAAACCTCCGTTTAATATAAATCAGACCCTTATTACAAGGTTCTGTTCATATTATGTCCAGAGGTCTTAGAATTCTATTCAGAATTTAGTAGATTAGTAGGATATCCACAAATCATCCACATATTTAAGTTAATCACAAGGTTTTAACTAATCCCATAGGCCCGTTTGCCATTAGCCGTAGTAACTCGCCCGACTTCTTCAACTTCCAGCCCTTTGATCTGGGCGATCATTTCCGCTACTTTAACCACATGGGCCGGCTCATTACGTTTACCCCGGTAAGGAACAGGAGCCAAATATGGACTGTCCGTCTCGATCAGTAACCATTCAAGAGGTACTTCCTTGACAACCTCTACAGTCTTTTTGGCATTATGAAATGTTATCGGACCAGCAATGGAGATATAAAAGCCCATCTCGATAGCTTCCTTAGCCAAAGGCCAACTACCTGAATAACAATGGAAGATTCCCCCTACTTCCTCTGCTTTTTCTTCGCGTAGGATTCGGAAAACATCCTCATGAGCCTCCCGATCATGGATAACAATAGGTAATTTTACCTCCTGGGCCAAGCCGATCATCCGGCGAAAGACTCTCTGCTGAACGTCACGGGGAGAATGATCGTAGTGATAATCTAACCCAATTTCACCAATAGCTACAATTTTAGGTTCTTGAGCCAGTCTTTTCAATTCCCGCAAGCCATCACCGTCTAAATCCTTGGCATCATGGGGATGCATCCCTACAGTTCCGTAGATAAGATCATATTTCTTAGTCAATTCTACAGTACGTCGGGCCGAAGCAATGTTATAACCAACATTGACTATCAACTCTAACCCGGCTTCCTTAGCCCGGGATATAACTAAATCCTGATCTTCTCTATATTTACGATCATCTAAATGTGCATGAGTATCAAAATACATCAGATGTCACCTCCAATAGAGTATGATACAAGGCGAGAACCGTCTCGCCCTGTCTCTAAATTCCATTATTATCTTACTGTAGCTCCGCTAGGTAAATCCTTATCTAAGGTCAGCACTTCCAGCACGTCACCTTCAGAAGCCGCTAAAATCATACCCTGGGATACGATGCCCCGCAGTTTAGCTGGTTTGAGATTGGCTACAATGACCACCTTTTTGCCTACCAGTTCCTCAGGTGCATAATGTTGAGCAATGCCTGAAACTATCGTTCGAGTTTCTTCCCCGACCTTAATTTCCAGTTTCAATAGCTTATCAGTCTTTTCCACCTTTTCGCAGGCCAATACTTCAGCTACCCGCAGATCTATCTTGGCAAAATCATCTATAGTAATCTCTGTGCTATTGGTCTCTTCTTTCACCTTTTCTTTTACTTCAGCTTTAGCTACCGTAGTATTCTCTGCAACAACCTGTTTCTCTTGCTCCACTTTATTCAGCTCCTTAGTATCTATCCTGGGGAATAAGGCTTCGCCTTTCTGTACCTGCTGACCTGGCTTAGTCCCTCCCCAAGCCGTATTTTCCCAATCATTTTCTTGACCGAGAGCCATGCCCAGTTGTCTCCAGACCTTCTCCGGCAAAGCAGGCATTACCGGATTCACCATTATTGTCACAATCCGGATAACCTCCGCCAGATTATACATTACTGTGGCCAAGCGTCCTTTTTTCTCCGGCTCCTTAGCCAAACTCCAGGGCATAGTCTCATCAATGTATTTATTGGCTCGGCTAACCAACTGCCAAATAACTGATAGGGCCGCAGCAAAATCTAACTTATCCATTAAAGCTGCAACTTTTGCAGGTGTTTCTTTGGCCAGGCTAATTAATTCTTGATCCGGTTCTCCTTCCTCCTGAGGAGCTGGAATTTGACCAGCAAAATACTTCTCAATCATTGCCACTGTACGGGAAACCAAGTTACCATAGTCATTGGCCAGATCAGTATTTATTCTACTAATTAATGCATCTTCCGAATAATACCCGTCAGACCCTGGGGCCATCTCCCGCAATAGGAAATAGCGAATAGCATTAACCCCGTACTTTTCAACTAACTGTGAAGGTTCTACTACATTACCTTTAGATTTTGACATTTTCCCGGAATCCAACAACAGCCAACCGTGTCCAAAAACCTGCTTTGGTAATGGCAAATCCAGCGCCATCAAAATTGTCGGCCAGATCACCGCATGAAAGCGCACAATATCCTTAGCCATCAAATGCACATCTGCTGGCCAGAATTTTTGAAATAACTCATCCTGCTCCGTTCCATAACCTAGGGCCGAGATGTAATTAGTTAAAGCATCAAACCAAACATAAATTACATGATTTTCATTAATTGGTACCGGAACGCCCCATTTGAATGTGGTTCTGGAGATACATAAATCTTCCAAGCCGCTCTTAATGAAACTAATCATCTCATTGCGCCGAGACACCGGTTGAATAAAATCTGGATTCTCCTCAATATGCTGCAATAGGCGGCCCTGATAACGAGACATTTTGAAAAAATAGCTCTCTTCCTTGACAACCTCTACTGGCCTCTGGCAATCTGGGCATAACCGTTCTTCACCAATTTGTCTTTCCGTAAAGAAAGTCTCGCAAGGGGTACAATACCAGCCCTCATACTCAGCCTTATAAATGTCACCCTTATCATATATCTTCTGAAAAACTTGTTGCACTATCTTCTGATGTCTAGGCTCAGTAGTACGCAAAAAATCATCGTAGGAGATTAAAAGGGTTTCCCAAAGCTTCTTAATGCCCTTAACAATATGATCCACATATTCCTGGGGTTCTTTTCCGGCGGCTCTGGCTGTTCGTTCAATCTTTTGGCCGTGTTCGTCTGTCCCCGTCAAAAAATATGTCTCATAACCTCTCATCTTTTTATAGCGAACCATGGAATCTGCCATTACCGTTGAAAAAGCGTGTCCAATATGTAACTTGTCATTAGGATAGTAAATTGGCGTGGTAAGATAAAATGTTTTTTTCTCCATGAAAATTACCTCCAAATATAATGATTCCCCTTTTTTGCCCAATTACAGCAAAAATAAAAAAAGCTACAGGTTCCTTCCCACCTCTACCTGTTTGCCGGAAAAAGTCCATGTATGTCTCCAACTATCGTCTAAACTCCGACTACATCCCATTCTCTTCTCATCTAACTCCTCATAATTCTCATTGCTTCTCGGCTAAAAAAATTTGCTACTATATGACAAAGTATAATTAAGCGGGCCAGTGATTGTCAAGTACAGAGCATCTAGACCAGCGTTTGAGCTTATCTTAATTTTATATCCTATTAATTAATAAGTATAATCATTATTGATAGTAAAATCAGGGTTTGATATAATCTAACATAATATTAAACTAATATAACAATTATTAATTATTTATGATAGGCAGGAGACAGCATGAGAAAAATCAGTACAAGAATAATTACCTTGATAGGATTACTAGTATTAGTTATTTGCTTTAGTTTTGGCCTAGTAGCATATATGACCTCTTATAATTCAGTAATAGAAGTTTTAGAAGAAACTATGCCGAAAGTAGCTATGGAGGCATCAATAACAATAGAAGACGGAATACAGAATGAGCTTAATAAACTAAATATTATTGCGTCATTAGAGCAAATGAATATCCTTAACAGTCCTGACGGAGATAGCTCTATAGTTCAAACTATCATGTCAGATGAAGTAAGAAGGTCAGGACACAAATTTATGATCTTGATTGATAAGAATGGTAAGGCTTTACATAACAATGGCACCAGAGTTAATGTAACTGATAATCCCTATTTTAAAAAGGCTCTATCCGGACAAGAAATTGTCTCCGAGCCTATGTTAAGTAGTGATAGTTCAGGAATTATCATGATATATGCTGTTCCTGTAAAAATAGATAATAAAATAGCAGGTGTGCTGATGGCTGTCAGAGATGGCCTGGAACTTAGTGAGTTTGCCGGGAGGATAAAATTTGGAGATACGGGCGAGGCATACATTATTAATAATTTAGGCCGGACCATCGCCCATGCTGATTCAAATTTATTATTACAAATATTAGAAACAGCTCAGTCAACCGATACAAACTCCTCTGATTCTGACAAGAATAATTCAATTGACGCGACTTCCTCAGCAACTCCAAGCTCTCAGATAGTAGATGCAATGACTTCAGCAACCAGCGTTTCCCAAGAAACTGATATAACATCTTCAGCCACAACTAAGAGCACTGAGAACAATAATAAAGAAGAGGCTGCTCTTCAACCGGATACCAGGGGAAGTGTAGTCCAACAATTAGGCTTTGAGGGTTTTGACGAAATACAAAAAGAAATGATGGAAGGAAATACGGGGTTCGGAGAATACGAATACAACGGTACTGCGATAGTATCAGGCTATGCACCTGTTGAAAGATACGGCTGGTCTATTGCTGTTGCAGTAGACAAGGACGAAATGCTCTCAGGGCTATCAGAATTAAAGCTCACCGTTTTGTTTATAACTTTTATATTTCTACTGGCGGGAATCATAGTAGCCTATATTATAGGGAAAAATGTTTCCACACCAATAACTTATCTGGCAAGTGAAGGCAATATAATTTCTGAAGGTGATTTTTCAGGAGTTATTGCTGAGAAATATACGAAAAGACAAGATGAAATTGGGAATTTGGCTAAAGCCTTTAACAATATAAATGTAAAGGTTTCACAAATAATAAGAAATGTTATTGCAGAAGCTAATAGTGTGAATAAAGCAATCGAAAATGTAGATAATAATATGTCTGCCCTAGCTTCTGAGGTAAACCTGATGTCGGGAATTATAAGTAAACTATCCTCAAAAATGGAGAATAATTCTGCAGCCGCTGAAGAAATGAATGCCACATCTTCTGAAATTGAGGGAGCCATTGATTCCATAGCCAATGAAACTCAAAATAGCGCAGAAACTACAAGCCAAGTACACAAAAGGGCTGAAGAACTCAAAGTTACTGCAATTAATTCTCAGGAAAAAGCACAGGAAATTCGTCAAGACGTCGCTGTAAAACTGAAAAATGCTATAGAGCAATCAAAAGCTGTAGAGCGAATCCAAATTCTCTCTGATGCAATTTTAGAAATATCTGCGCATACACATCTCCTAGCATTAAATGCAGCAATTGAAGCGTCCAGAGCTGGAAGTGCAGGATCAGGCTTTGCAGTTGTTGCCGAGGAAATAAGGACACTAGCTGAAAACTCAAAACAAACCGTTAATGAAATCCAGAAGGTAACAAAATTAGTAATAGAATCTGTACAGGCTCTCTCAGAGAGTGCTGGACATGTGTTAGAGTTCTTAGAGAATAGGGTTGTAAAAGATTACGATACGTTAGTTATAACCGGGGAACAATATAACAAGGATGCCCAGTTACTTAACGATATAGTTACAAATCTAAGTGCCACTACAGAACAACTATCTGCTGCTATACAGAGTATGTCAGAAGTTATCAATAGCGTTGCAACTGCATCAGAAGAAGGGGCCTCTGAAACTTCGGATTTAGCTAATGAAGCTGCAGTTGTGGTCAATAGAACAGATGAAGTATTGGAAAAAACTAATGAGGTCAGTGAAAGCGTTGATAGATTATTGGAGCTTGTATCGATATTTAAGGTCTAAGTTAGATTAAGACTATTCAAGTAATTAAACCCTGCCTCATTTAAAAGGAGGTAGGGTTTTATGTTTCATAAAACCGCTATACTGTTATCTATATTAAATTATTATTACAAATTAGATAAAAAAATTATCAAAAATTATAAAATTTATGTTGACTTAAACTGGAATAATTGTTACCATTTAGTCGTGGGGGAATTTGTCGAATGTTGGAGGAGAAAGGAGAGGTTTGAATGAAATCTACAGGTATCGTCAGAAAGGTGGACGAACTCGGAAGGGTGGTAATTCCCATCGAGTTAAGAAGAACCTTAGGTATTGACGAAAAGGATGCCCTAGAAATTTACGTAGATCAGGAAAAAATTATCCTCAAAAAGTACGAACCGGCTTGCGTATTCTGTGGCAATGCCAACGATGTACAACATTTCCGGGGCAAACTAGTTTGCAACGAATGCGCACATGCCATGGCTTCCAACGCTTAGTAGCTATTGACTATAGAGAAAGAATACAAAGCTACATAAGCAATAATATTATCAAAAATCAGGTATAGCTAATGCTATACCTGATTTTTGATATTTGTCCTAATCTAGCAAGAATCGCTATTCGACTTCTTTCGACACGTAATTATAGATTTCCCTTTTTCGCATACCATATTTTTGAGCTACAATCTTGGAAGCTTCCCCCAAGCTCATACCTTCCTCTCTTAGAACCTTTACTTCGTTCAAAATCTCTTCCCAAGAAAAAGATATTCCTTGGCCTTCTTCCTCTTTGCAGCCCTCCACTATAATAATTATTTCCCCTCTTATGGAGCCAGTTGAAAAAGAAGCCAAAAGCTCTGATATTGTTCCCCGCCGATACTCTTCATAGATTTTGGTCAGTTCCCTAGCCACACAGCAGCGTCGATCTCCTAAGAATTCCTGCAATCTCTCTAAGGTGGTCAACAAGCGATGAGGGCTTTCATAAAAGATCAATGTCCTCGGTTCCCTGGCTAACTGGTCTAATAATTTCTTTTGGGCAGCTTTAGCTCTAGGAAAAAAACCTACAAAGACAAAACCATCAGTACTTAGGCCCGAAGCTACCAAACCTGTGATCAGGGCAGTGGGACCTGGGATTACAATTGTAGGTATGTTATTAGTGATACAGGTCTGTACCAATTCTGTCCCCGGATCGGAGATTCCTGGCATTCCAGCGTCAGAAACCAACGCAATATTTTTGCCGGTTTGCAATTCTGCAATAAGCTGAGGCCCTTTAACCAGTTTGTTGTGCTCAAAGTAACTGGTTAAGGGCTTTTCAATTTCCAAATGGTTCAGGAGTTTTCTGGTCTGCCTTGTATCTTCGGCCGCAATCAGATCCACATTTTTCAGTGTTTCAATGGCTCGCAGAGTAATATCTCCGAGATTACCAATCGGTGTACCTACGAGATAAAGGGTTCCGGTTTTTTCTCCAACATTAATCGGCATCGCCTCCACCCTCCTTCCCGTACCACTTAAGAATTTCCTCTGTATACCTTCCCGACTCATGGTAGACTACCAAGGGTGGCAAAACCTGCAAATTTTGAGGAGCGCACTTTCTGGCCTCCACTAAGACAAGCCGGGCAGGTTTATCTATATAGGGATGAATAAACCGCACTCTGCGCGGCTCTAACTTATAATGTGTCAGCAAGGAAAATAGGCTGTTCAGCCTCTCCGCCCTCTGAATAAGTGCGAAACGCCCTTGATAATTAAGGAGTTTAGCTGCTGCCTGTACAACTTCTTCTAAGGTACAACTAAGCTCATGTCTAGATTGAGCCTTATTCTTGACAGGACTTATTTGCCCATCCCCTATCAAACCATAGGGGGGATTAGCCGTAACTACGTGACATACCTCTCTACCTAAGGTTTTATGTATATTACGTAGATCCCCTTCCCGGATCTCGATCTGTTCATCAAGTTTATTCAAGAGGACCGACCTTGTAGCCATTTCGGCCATCTCTGGCTGAATCTCAATCCCGGTAATCCGTAGCTTTTGAGCTCTAGTTGTTAAGACGAGGGGGATAATCCCAGTGCCTGTCCCCAAATCAACTATGTGATCCCCATTTTTCAAGGTAACAAAATGGGCCAACAAAATAGAATCCAGCGTAAACCTGAAGCCTCCGGTTTTCTGAATTATTTGTAGCCCATTAAGCAATAAATCATCTAAGCTTTCATCTTCTTGAAGATACTTCATTTAATACGATCTCCTATTAACGCCAAATAGACTTATCTCAGGCGACCTTACTAATACTCCCGCCTCCATAGGTGGGAAATTCTGCTTTATAGTTTCTGTAAAAAGCCCATACAGAATAAGCAATCTCCCTGCCGGGACTGACCAAAGTGCAGATGGCAGATATGAAATCCTTCTTGATATAGACGAGCCAGATTATCATAACCCTCACCTTGGATTTTGCGAGCATTAGCCTCCACAACGGCCTTATCCTCATCTGTATAATGGCACAATTCACGACGTAGCCGTTCGTTGTCCTCTTCCAAAGTATAAGCCAACATTTTCAGGGTAGTTATCTCTTCACTTATACTCTGTAAACTTTGTTCCAGAGCAATCAATCGTTCCGTTATTTTCATTATACAAACTCCTCCTCACTCAATAACTATGAGGTTCCTATTCACTTTCTAAAATTTTAAGGCTTTCTTCATCTATAATCTCATCGTCATCGATTATAGCTGTATCACAATCCTTACAGCATTTTTTCTGGTCCTCATA